>CACZRN010000013.1 GCA_902783625.1 uncultured Prevotellaceae bacterium | reverse complement strand
GGAGAAAAGTTGTTAATCCGCAACTCAACGATAAAGGCAGTGACTACATCGTCGTCTTATAGCGCTATTTGCGATTTCACCGGTGGCATTACACTTGAGGGCTGTAAAATAACAAAGCCCGTAGGTGGCAAGATACAGGGCGGCGACATTGTGAACGCTGATGGCTCAGTCACTCAAGAGATTGTAATAGAGATGGACAATCCCTACGACCTCAATGGCGACGGCAAGGTATCAACCGCTGATATACAAGTAATCATCAACGAGATGAAGAAGCCTCAGGCTAGTCAGAATATGGACTACGACCTGAACAACGACGGCAAGATATCGACCGCCGACATACAGGTTATCATCAATGAGATGAAGAAGTGATCATATTCGTTGTCGCTCGATGCGACCACGAATATGAAGTGAAAAACGAAGAGTGAAAAGTGAAAAATCATCTCCCTCCTAACCTTCTACGAGGAAGCGGAAGTTAAGTGTATGACCACAGATTTCACTGATTAAACAGATTTTTCCTCTCTGACACTACACTAAAAAGATAGATTTCACAGATTTATTTTACTCGAATCTGTGAAATCTTTTTTATGTGTTTTATTTTATGAATAATAATCTGTTTAATCAGCGCCATCTGTGGTAAAGAATTCATCATCAAAGAGATTTTTAGTTTAGAGTCTTTCGCCTTTTGTATAGCAACTTATGCTGCTCTTTCGCGTTAAATTGACTTAATAAAGTGTTATTTTAGGAAAATAGGTGGTTTTTATAGAATTTTCTTATTAAATTTGCAGCCATAATAACGGTTAGGGCAACCGCCGTGAACATATTTCGGGGACAGCACTCTGTTGTCTTCCGAATATGTGTAAGCAATGCCCCGACTATATAATCTTAAAAAACAGGAAACACTATGGCTTCTTTTGCTGCTGACAGAATTGTTTTGGACGGACTCACCTTCGATGACGTCCTGCTTATCCCCGCTTATTCTGAGGTGCTGCCTAAGACTGTCGCCCTCGAGACACGCTTCTCGCGACACATTGGGCTGAATATCCCCTTCGTCACCGCTGCTATGGACACTGTGACCGAGTCGGCAATGGCTATCGCTATTGCACGCGAAGGTGGCATCGGAGTGATTCACAAGAACATGTCGATAGAAGAGCAGGCACATCAGGTGGCTATCGTGAAGAGAGCTGAGAACGGAATGATTTACGACCCCGTGACGATACGCCGCGGCAGTACGGTGAGGGATGCGCTCAACCTGATGAGCGACTACCACATTGGAGGAATTCCGGTGGTTGACGACGAAGGACATCTGGTGGGCATCGTGACCAATCGCGACCTGCGCTTTGAGCGTCGCCTCGACAAGAAAATCGACACCGTGATGACAAGCAAGAATCTGGTGACCACACATCAGCAGACCAACCTCGAGTCGGCAGCAGAGATACTGCAGGCCAACAAGATTGAGAAACTGCCTGTGGTTGACCACGACGGCAAGCTGGTGGGACTGATCACATACAAGGATATCACCAAGGCGAAAGACAAGCCCATCGCATGCAAGGACGACAAAGGCCGTCTGCGTGTGGCAGCCGGTGTGGGTGTGACAGCCGACACGCTGGAGCGCATGCAGGCACTGGTAGAGGCAGGAGCCGACGCAATAGTCATCGACACTGCCCACGGACATTCGAAGTCGGTGATTGAGAAGCTGCGTGAGGCAAAGGTGGCATTCCCCGACGTGGATATCGTGGTGGGTAATGTGGCAACGGGCGAAGCAGCTAAGATGCTTGTTGACAACGGTGCCGACGCAGTGAAGGTGGGCATCGGTCCCGGCTCGATATGCACCACACGAGTGGTGGCAGGAGTAGGTGTGCCGCAGTTGAGTGCCGTATATGATGTTTATTCAGCACTGAAGGGAACCGATGTGCCACTGATTGCCGACGGCGGACTGCGCTACTCAGGCGATGTGGTTAAGGCATTGGCAGCAGGAGGCAACTCGGTAATGATAGGTTCGCTGGTGGCAGGAACAGAGGAGAGCCCAGGCGATACGATTATCTTCAACGGACGTAAGTTCAAGAGCTATCGCGGCATGGGTTCGCTCGAGGCGATGGAGAATGGCTCGAAAGACCGTTACTTCCAGTCGGGCACTGCCGATGTGAAGAAGCTCGTTCCGGAAGGAATAGCGGGACGTGTGCCATATAAGGGAACCGTGCAGGAAGTTATCTATCAGCTGACGGGCGGTCTGCGCTCAGGTATGGGATATTGCGGAGCAGCCACTATCGACAAGTTGCATGAGGCACGTTTCGTAAGGATAACCAACGCCGGTGTTCAAGAGAGCCATCCTCACGATATTACCATCACCAGCGAGGCTCCAAATTATTCGCGACATGACTAAAAACAATAAATAACGAAAACAGAGCATTTTACGAGAGATATGAAAAAGAATGTGATTTTAGCACTAATGCTGAGCGTTGTCTGCTCGGCTTTCGCACAGAATGATCCTACAGTGATGACTATTAACGGCCAGCCCGTTCCAAGGTCGGAGTTCGAATATTCATATAACAAGAACAACGCCGAGGGCGTTATCGATAAGAAATCGGTTGACGAGTATGTCGATTTGTTCATCAACTATAAGCTGAAGGTACAGGCAGCCCTCGATGCCAAGCTCGATACGATGAGTTCGTTCAAGACAGAGTTTGCCGGCTATCGCGACCAGCAGATAAAGCCCGCGATCATTAACGATGATGATGTGGAGAAACTCGCAAAAAGCATTTACAACGAGACGAAAGAGCGCGTCGATGCTTCAGGTGGAATGGTGAAACTGTCGCATATCCTGTTGTTGGTGCGTCAGTCCGACGATGAGGCAAAGAAAGCAGAGGTAAAGGCACGCATCGACTCTATCTACAACGAGCTTCAGAAAGGTGCCGACTTTGCCGATATGGCACGCCGTCTGTCGCAAGATCCAGGCTCGGCCCGCAAAGGAGGAGAGTTGTCGTGGGTGCAGAAAGGCATGACATTCAAGGAGTTTGAGGATGTGGCATTCGCTCTGCAGCCAGGTGAGATGAGCAAGCCGTTCCTCTCACAGGCTGGATATCATATTGTTCTGCAACACGAGCGTGGCAACTTCTTCCCATACGAGACGGTGCGCACCGACATTCTTCGATTCATCGATCGTCGCGGACTGCGCGAGAAGTTGATAAACGAAAAGCTCGATTCGCTTTCAAAACTGAACAACACTACCCCTGATGCCATTATAGCCGAAAAGCGCGAGGAGATGGAAAACAACGACCTCGATTTGCACTACCTGATAAAGGAGTATCACGATGGATTGCTGCTCTTTGAGATCAGCAACCGTGAGGTGTGGAGCAAGACAGCACAGAACGAGGCAGCACTGGAGTCGTTCTTCAAGAAGAACAAGAAGAAATATCGTTGGGACGAGCCACGATTCAAGGGAATTGCTTACTATACACGCGAAGCTGCCGACATACAGGCTGTGAAGAATGCAGTGAAGAAAGCGAAGTTTGAGGACTGGGCAGAGATACTGCGCACCACATTCAACAACGACAGCGTGCTGCGTATTCGTGTTGAGAAAGGATTCTTCAAGAAAGGAGACAACGCTCTCGTTGACCGCAATGTGTTCAAGAAAGACACACTGGTGAAAGAGCGCAACGGATATCCGAACATGGATACATTCGGAAAAGTGTTGAAGGCACCTGAGAACTATCTCGACGTGAAAGGACAAGTGACTGCCGACTATAATGAAATGGCAGAGAAGCAGTGGGTGGCTAACCTTAGAAAGAAGTACAAGGTGGTTGTCGATAAAGATGTCTTGAAGACAGTGAATAAACACTGATGGCATGTTTTTTGATATCAGAAAGAATAATCATTAAGATAATTTGATGGGAAATTTTTTGAACAGAATATTTGCAGTTACGTTTCTTGCCATCGGCTTTAGCCTCTGTGCTATAGCCGGAGTGCACGACGACAGCGACTCTACAAAGGTGCGCAAGGAGTTTGAAGCACCAGAGCAGAGTATTGTCGACGAAGTGATTTGGGTGGTAGGAAACGAAGCGATATTCAAGTCTGACGTTGAGAGGCTCAGGGCACAGAGCGAGATGGAGAATGTCACATGGCCCGGCAACCCCGACTATCTCATCCCCGAGAATATCGCTCTGCAGAAGCTGTTTGTGCATCAGGCTGCAATCGACTCGGTGGAAGTGTCGGAGTCGGAGGTGATGTCGCAGATCGACCAGCAGATAGAGGCATGGGTGAATATCGCCGGTTCGCGGGAGAAGCTCGAGGAATGGAAGGGACAGACCATCTCACAGATGCGCCAGTCGTTGCATGACGAGTTTAAGAATGTTGCACTGGCACAGGAGATGAGACGTGAGATAGTGAAAGACGTGGCTGTCACCCCGGCTGACGTGAGGAAGTATTTCAAGGATATGCCTGAGGATAGCATTCCGTTTGTACCCACTGAAGTGGAGGTGGAGATTATAACGATGCAACCGAATATCCCACTCGAGGAAATTAACCGAGTGAAAGACGAGTTGCGTAGCTATACCGATCGTGTAACGAGTGGTGAGACTTCGTTTGCTACATTTGCCCGTCTCTATTCCGACGACCTTGTCTCGGGACGTGCCGGTGGCGAACTTGATTACATGGGCCGTGGGCAGCTTGATCCGGCTTTTGCCAATGTGGCTTTCAACCTGACCGATCCAAAGAAGATTTCAAAGATTGTGGAGTCGGAGTTCGGATATCATATCATTCAGCTCATCGATAAACGTGGCGACCGTGTAAAGGTGCGCCATATCCTGAAGACACCGAAGGTATCAGCAGAGGCAATGGAGAAATCGAAGAACAGACTCGATTCTATCGCTAATGAACTACGAAACGGAACCTTCGAGTTGCTGGGAGTGAAACTGAATTTCGAAGATGCTGCTACATATATCTCTAGCGACAAAGACACGAGAAACAATCACGGACTCATGTCGAACAACAATGCTCAGAATATGTCGATAACGTCGAGGTTCAAGATGGCAGAACTGCCTGAGGGTGTGGCACGCGAAGTGGAGAAACTCAAAGTGGGCGAGATATCGAATGCATTTGAGATGGTGAACAATAAAAACCGCAAAGTGTGCGCGATAATCAAGCTCGTGAGCAGAACCGAAGGACACCGGGCAACAATCACCGAAGACTATCAGGTGATGAAAAATGTGGTCTTAGACAAAGAACGTGAGAAAGTGCTGCATGAGTGGGTCACAAATAAGATAAAGAAGACCTACATCTACATGAAGGACAAGTATAAAAAAGGAACCTACGAATATGAAGGTTGGGTGAGATGACAGCTGACATTGGTAAATACAGAAAGATAGGCAGGCATGGAGCAGCGTATGGCATTGTTCTATGCCTGTTTGTACTCTGCTCAACTCTTGGTGCTAATGCTCAACAGCGTAAGGGCAGGGCAGCAAGTGATGACGAAAGGGTGTATCTTCTGCATTCCGATGAGCTTCTGTATGACCAATATGGCAACAACCCCGACGCGCAGATAGTGAGAGGCCACGTGGCATTCAGTCATAAAGGAGCGCGGCTGACTTGCGACAGCGCATATTTCTATCAGGCAATAAACTCCGTTAAAGCCTATGGACATGTGCATTTTACACAAGGTGACACATTGTCGTTGCGTAGCGACAGGGCAGACTACGACGGTGAAGAACAGATGATGCGAGCACGAAACCATGTGGTGCTGACTCATAAGGGAAGGGTGCTGAATACCGATAGTCTCGACTTCGACCGATTGTACGGAAATGCATATTTCTTCGAAGGAGGAACGCTGACCGATAAGAATGACAAACTTGTTGCCGACTGGGGACAATACAATACATCGACACGCGAGGCAGTATTCTATTATAATGTGAAACTACGTAGCGGAAAGAATACGGTGACAACCGACACGCTTCATTATTTCACTCGCGAATCATTGGCTCATGCAGTGGGCCCGACGGTCATTACTAGCGACACAACAATCGTGAATACCACTGACGCGTGGCTGGAATCAGACTCCGACTTGGCCCGACTGTTTGGAAGGTCGACCATTGTAGATGGTAAAAAGACGATAGTGGGCGATACTTTGTTGCATAACAATACCACTGGCGAGAATATGGCAAGCGGTAATGTTGTTTATACAGATGAGGAAAATAAAAACGCCCTGACATGTGACTATGCCGAATACAACGAGAAGACAGGATTCGGATATGCCACGGGCAGGGCTCTCTTGCGCGACTATTCGCAGGGCGATACCCTCTATCTGCATTCCGATACGATGAAGATTGTAACCTACAACATCGAAACGGATTCTGTTCGCCGCGAGGTGCATGCCTATTCTAAGGTGAAAGTATATCGTAGCGATGTGCAGGCGGTGTGCGATTCGTTGGTGTTTACCAGTGTTGATTCCTGTCTGACCATGTATCGCGATCCTATTGTTTGGAGTGACAACCGGCAGTTGTTGGGTGAGAAAATAAAAGTATATATGAACGACAGCACTGTGCGGGAGGCCTACGTGATAGGGCAGGCACTGTCGATAGAGAAGATAGAAGGCGAGAATCAGTATAACCAGGTGGCTTCGCGTGAGATGCAGGCTTTCTTTATTGACGGGAAGGTACGCAGGGCTTTGTCTATCGGAAATGTGAGGATAATCTTCTATCCGGTCGATGAGAAAGACAGTAGCTATGTCGGGCTTGCTAATGGTCAGACCGACACGATGCTCATCTATATCAGCGAGGAGCGTAAGATGCAGAAAGTGGTGATGAAGCCAAATCCCGAAGGGGTGCTTTATCCGATGACACAAATACCTCCCGAGCAGTATTACCTTCGCGAATTTGCATGGTTTGAGGAACTGCGACCTACCGACAAGAACGATGTGTTTGTGTGGAGAGGGAAGAAAGAAGATGAAAAGCTGAAGAAGATTGAGCGCACAGCAGCGCCGTTGCAGAGGTTGGATGACTGACGACTCAACCTCGCACCGTTGTAGTCTTTTGATATTATAAGTATAAAAAATGAGTGACATTATACAATTATTACCCGATTCTGTAGCCAATCAAATTGCCGCCGGCGAGGTGATACAGCGTCCCGCAAGTGTGATTAAGGAACTTGTGGAGAACGCCATCGATGCCGGTGCCACAAAGATTGATGTTATAGTCCTCGACTCTGGAAAGACTCGTATTCAGGTCGTGGACAATGGTTGCGGTATGTCGGCGACTGATGCACGACTGTCGTTCGAACGCCATGCGACATCAAAAATTCGCAAGGCCGACGATTTGTTCTCACTCCATACGATGGGATTCCGTGGTGAGGCATTGGCTTCAATAGCAGCTGTGGCGCAGGTAGAGTTGCGCACCCGACAGGAAGGCGAGGAGTTGGGAACGTCGCTGAGCATAAATGGTTCGCAGTTTGAGGGACAGGAACCGTGTTCTTGTCCAGTAGGCAGCAACTTTGTTGTTAATAATATATTCTATAATGTTCCCGCGCGTAGGAGATTTCTCAAATCGAATTCCACGGAACTTAACAATATAATAACTGCTTTCGAGCGCATAGTGCTCGTATATCCTAATATCTCCTTTACCCTACGTAACAACGATGCCGAGATTTTCAATCTTAAGGCAGTGGGGATTCGTCAGAGAATAATCGATGTGTTTGGGAAACGCTTGAACCAAGAGTTGCTTCCGCTCGAGGTTGACACTGTGTTGGCTAAGATTACCGGTTTTGTAGGGAAACCGACCTCATCGCGAAAGAAAGGCGCACAGCAATACTTCTTTGTCAACAATCGCTACATGAAGCATCCTTATTTCCATAAGGCTGTTCAGAATGCTTACGACCGGTTGGTACCCGTTGGTGAGCAGGTGCCATATTTCATCTATTTCGATGTGCCTACCGAGGGTATAGATGTTAACATTCACCCAACGAAGACAGAGATTAAGTTCGAGAACGAACAAGAGATATGGCAGATACTGCTTGCGGCAGTGAAAGAATCCGTTGGCCTTTTCTCTGAAGTGCCTAAACTCGATTTTTCTCCCGGCGATGACATTGACATACCTGTTTATGATCCGAGCAAACAACCCGTACAGCCTCAGGTTAAGGTTAATCCGCAGTTCAATCCTTTTGGCAATCAGAATAATCATGCCGAGCATGCACCTGCCAACTGGGAGGATCTTTATGCTGGTTTGACACCAGCCAAACAAAACGAAGAGGCTATCTTCGATTCGCAAGCTGATGATCTCTATTCAGAGCGGGCACCTGCTCATTACCAGTATAAAGGCATGTATATTATGACCGCTGTTAAGTCCGGCCTGATGATTATAGATCAGCATAGAGCACACATGCGCGTACTCTTTGAACAATACAAACGCCAGATAGAAACCAAGACGGGCAACAAGCAGAAACTTCTGTTCCCTGATATTGTACATCTCTCTGCGTCGGGAATAAACACATTGTCGCATATTGACGAAGGGATGCGGGGGCTTGGCTTTGAATTCACCGATCTCGGTCATGGCGATTATGCGATAAATTCCATCCCGGCGGGAGTAGAGGGTATGAATGCCGTCAAACTTGTTGAAGATATCATTGCCACCGCTGACGAGCAAGGCTCGTTCTCCGCAGACGAGATAAACACCTCGCTTGCCATGGGCTTGGCTCGCGATGCAGCCATTCCCTATGGCCAAGTACTCAACAATGCCGAAATAGAAGACCTTGTCAACGGGCTTTTCGCATGTAGTAATCCAAACTACACACCCGACGGCAAGAAAGTAATCTCTATACTCGCTCAACAGGAAATCGAACGTATTTTAAGTTAAAAAATCTAAAAATAGGGGTAAAAACCCGATTTTTGTCAATTTTTCTTTAAAAAAACACGCAAAAAACAAAAAAAAAGTGTTGTTATTTGAAAATAATTACTAACTTTGCGCACAAATATGGATTGAAACTAACGATATTTATTTTTGATTGTTAAATAATAAAAGGTTATGAAAAAATTATTTATTATCTTGGCGTTCGCAGGTGTTACAATGACATCTTTCGCACAGGACGCAGACCCTGTACAGAAGTACAGCGTAGCAACTAATTCATTCTGGAGCAACTGGTTCATCCAGGTTGGCGCAGATTGGAATGCATTCTATTCAGGTCAGGAGCATGGTCAAGGCCTCGAGAGAAGCCCATTCAAGGGATTCCGTTCTCACGTAGGTGCTTCTGTAGCTCTTGGTAAGTGGTTTACACCAGGTATCGGACTCCGCACAAAGCTGCAGGGTATCTGGGGTAAGCAGGTTTACAATCCTCGCACAAAGGTTGTTGACAACGACAACGACTTCTGGTTCCTCAACGAGCACGTGTTGTTCAACGTAAGCAACATGCTTTGCGGTTACAACCCAACACGCGTTTGGAACTTCATTCCATTCGCAGGTGCAGGCTTCGGTCGTACAATGACCACTAACCTCTATGGTATGGACCTCAGCGCAGGTATCCTCAACACATTCCGTCTGAGCAAGCACATCCTCCTCAACCTTGAGGTTGGCTACATCCGCGCAGAGGGTGACGTTGACGGTTACGACCTGTCTTCTCTTGGAAACCGTGGTTGGGATTCTCACGACAACATGTTCTATGGCGAACTTGGTCTGACCTTCAACCTTGGTAAGGCTACTTGGAACAAGGTGCCCGATGTTGACGCTCTCAAAGCTCTCCACCAGTCACAGCTCGACGCTCTCAACGCACAGCTCAACGATGCTAATGCAGAGAACGCTCGTCTGAAGAAGCTCCTTGCTGAGCAGAAGCCAGCTCCAAAGGCTGAGACAAAGACTGTTAAGGAATTCGTTGGTACTCCAGTTAACGTATTCTTCAACCTCGACAAGTACAACATCGCTTCTCAGAAGGATCTCGTAAATGTTCAGGGTATTGCTAAGTACGCTAAGGACAATGGTGCTAACCTCCTCGTAACAGGTTATGCTGACAGCGCAACAGGTAAGGCTCCACACAACCAGTGGCTGTCTGAGAAGCGCGCAGAGACCGTTGCTAACGAGCTCGTTAAGATGGGTGTAAGCCGTGATAAGATTGAAACAGCCGCTAAGGGTGGTGTGAACGATCTGTCGCCAATCAGCTTCAACCGTCGCGCTACTGTTCAGGTTAAGTAATTTAACTACTGGATAATAAATCTAAAGCGCTTCCTTTGGGAGGCGCTTTTTTTTGTTTCTAAACGCTGAAGAAACATGTTTGAGGCCTCTTTTATCGGAGACATGGAAATCTCTGATTGTTACATAAGAGGCTCTTATGCGCGATAAAAGAGGCCCTTATGTGCGACTTAAGAGGCTTTTATGTGTGATATAAGAGCCTCTTATGTCCGGAATAAGAGGTTGGTTGACGCTTGCAGATTAATAAGGCGAGTAAGTGAAAAGCTAAATGAATAAAGAATCCCTCCCTGTGGCATTGAGTCATAGAGAGGGATTTTGAGTTATGTTGATAAAGATGTGTCTGTGCCTGAAATGTCTTGGAATCTTAAATTCTGAATCCAATGATCTTCCTGACTTCGCGCAGCGTCTCCGATGCACTAGCCCTTGCTCGCTCAGCACCGTTGCGTGCAATCTTGTCTAACAATGCTGTGTCGGACGAGTATTCGATTATCTTCTCGCGGATAGGAGCAACGGTCTTGCAAATATCAGCGGCAATCTGTTTCTTCAGGTCACCGTACCGCAGTGTGCAGTCGTTCCATTTCTTATCGAAATACTCGTAAGTATCTGGTGTTGAGCAGATGTTGAGGAATGTGAACAGATTCTGTATCACCTCAGGTTTCTCGCTGTTCATTGCCTGCGGACCGTTGTCGGTGACGGCTTTCATCACTTTCTTTGTGATGGTTTTGTCATCGTCATGCAGGTATATGCAGTTGCCCTCACTCTTTCCCATCTTTCCGCTGCCATCGAGTCCAGGCACTTTCAGCGCAGTTGCGTTGAAGTAGAAGTTCTGCGGCTCTGGGAAGAACTCCACGCCATAGATGTTATTGAACCGCCGTGCACATTTGCGTGCCATCTCCATGTTCTGCTCCTGATCCTTTCCCACAGGCACTTTCAGCGCTCTATGCTGCAGTATGTCTGCCGCCATGAGGGTGGGGTAGGTGAACAATCCGGCATTCACATTGTCGGGTTGCTGACGGGCTTTCTCCTTGAACGTGGTCACACGTCCGAGCTCACCGATATAGGTGTTCATGTTCAGGTATAGATACAGTTCGAGTGTTTCCTTCACATCGCTCTGTATGTATATGGGAGCCTTTTCGGGGTCAATGCCGCATGCAAGATATTCAGCCAGGATAATGCGTGCGCTGTTCTGTATATCTTCGGGTTTCGGCCGTGTGGTAAGGCTGTGCCAGTCGGCGATGAAGAACATACTGTCGTATTTATCTTGCATTTCCACGAAGCTTTTCACTGCTCCGAAATAATTTCCCAGATGCAGGAATCCGGTTGGCCTGATTCCGCTAACTACTTTTTCCATTCTCGTTTTGTTTTGTTCCTATTTTTCCTAAAGCGTTGCAAATTTACTAAAACTTTCAGATATTTGTGCCTTATATGATATAATTTTGATTATTTATGCAGTTGAAGTACTATTCGTCGAGGTCACTTTCCTTTGCTATCTCCACATCGTTGAGAGTCGGCTTTCCGTTTTCATCGATGTTTACCAGGGCCGTTATGGTGGGCATGTCGTCGTAGAGCAACACCTTTCCAACCACATAATTCACACCTGGAGTAATCTGCACCACGATGTCATCGCCGCTGATGTCGTAGGCTATCTGCTCGCCTATCCACACAGCCTGGTCGTCGAAACCACCCATGTCGGTGATGGTGTTGGTGGCGGTATAGATGGGTTGCTTGTCGTTGTAGAGTGTTATCTGCTCGCCTTCCACTTTATATCCTGCGTGACTTAGTGCTTCCTGCTGCATGTCGTAGGGATCGATGGTTGCCTCGATGGTTGCATGACCGTCGTCGCCAAACACAAGTATGTATGGTTGTTCAACCAACACTCCCGTCCCTTCCATTGCCGCTCCCGTTATCAGCATCTGCTTTGTCGCGGTGTTGTAGTGTGCAGATGGGTTGTTACCGTGGCGTATATTCGGAAATGCAGTTGCAATGCCGTCTTTCACCACGATGATGCCATAGCCTTCCGACGAGTTGTTGTCGTCGATTTTCATCAGGCTCCACACGCTCACCTTGTTGTCTTCGTCGGTCATTATGTTTTCATATCGACTGTCGATGACGGCGTTCTCCATCGTCTTCACTACCGTTTCTGGTGCGTTTGTGTCGCTCATCGGCTGCTCCAGAGTGCCGTTGAGTGGCTTGATGCCATTGCCGTTGCATGCCATCAGTGTCGCCCAGCAGATCACTGCTATGGCTGTATGCATAAGTGTTTTTGTAATTTTCATAGCTTTGTATATTTATTGTTTATCCATTTTCTGTTCTTCACTGAGATACACCTTCATTTCTTGTTTCATGTTGACGGCATTTTCTCCTTTTTTAATGATGTTGTCAACCACCCATTTCCCGTTTTCGTTGATGAACGCCAGTTGCATTGGAGTCTCCGTTCCGAGGTTGTGCAGTACGAAGTTCACCGTTGCATTGTCGGCTGAAGCGAAGTCGACGTCTATGTCAGAGATTGACACATTACCATAGTCCTGAGCCTGCAGCCAGTAGTCGCAGTCGAAGAATCCCACTTCGCCGTTGTGCTTCTGTTCGTCGTTTTTGTTCACTTCGCTGACTAGCTTGTTCCATTCTTTCGAGCAGAAAGTCTCATTAATGTCCATTTTTACTTCAATTTCACCTCCCACGATAGCGTAGATTTCTGTCACGATGTTGGTTATCGACTCCCTGTCCAGCATGGTTGGTTCGGCTTTTTTCACATCAGGTGTGTCGGTTTGCTTCGCTTGTTTGTCGCCGCACGAAATCATTATGCCTGCGAGCATGATGAAGGCAGCTTTCAAAAAGAGTGTTCCGTGTCTCATTTTCTTCGTATTTTGCTTGCGGTTATTTAATTCAGGTGTAAAATTACAGAAATAATTACAAACACATTATGTTGCCCGATATATTTTTTCTTAATTTTTCCGAACAGATAAATTTGCTAGCAAAATTATCGACAAAGAGCCCATCTAATGTCATTAAAAAGCCCTTTTAATCAAAATTTTGCTAGCAAAATTTTCAAGAGACGAGACAGGTAGGTATCATAACACACTAATTTGAGATTGAAAAAAGGTGTCGCATAGTTTAAAATATAGCAGTTGGTAAAAGCTCTAAAGTCTTAATATGTGCCTTTATACATATTCTGTAGAATGCGGCAACAGTGTCATTGGCACATAATCTCAATGCCGTTTTTGTTGAATTATTTAGATGAAAAGGAGATTTTTTTGAAAAAATACACCCTAAAATTTGGTAGATAGCGGAAAATGCCTTAACTTTGCACCGCTTTTCGGAAGAAAGGGCGTTTAGCTCAGTTGGTTTAGAGCATCTGCCTTACAAGCAGAGGGTCGGCGGTTCGACTCCGTCAACGCCCACAAACGACAGCGGACAAGATTGTTCGCTGTCGTTTTTTTGTATCTATCTGCACACGGGGATTATCTTTTCTTTCGTACTTTTTTATAATCAGACATGCAATGGTCGGTATGTCCTGATTGTTGAGATTATGAAACAGTCTATTTATGCCCTTCTTTGCCCTTTGGATAGATGAAATGGCTATTTGCCCATTCATCCCATTTCTCGGTAAGCTGCTTTAGTATCTTCGGGTGTTTTGCAGAAAGGTCGTTTCTCTCTGTGCGGTCGTTGTCAATGTCGTAGAGTTCCCACTCTTTAGACTTTTCATCCTTCACAGCTTTCCAGTTTTTCCATCTCACGTAGCGGTTGTCATAGTGCTCGCCGAAGATGTATTCGTGGAGGACTTTTTTCTTATTTTCTATTGCCGGCATCAGGCTTGTGCCCTCCATGGGGAAGATCGTGTTTCCGTTGTGGTAGGTTTTCGGATACTCTGCCTCTGCCACATCCACGAAGGTAGCCATGATGTCCTGAATATATCCTACATTGCTGCGCATCTCCCCATTGTACCTGCTCATATTTCTGGGCCACGAAATGATGAATGGTGTTGCTATGCCTCCCTCGTATGCGCGTACCTTATATTTTCTATATGGTGTGTTGCTTACCTCTGCCCAAGGCTTTCCGTAGGATGGCTGCACCCAGTGTTGCAGGTTATTTATGTCTTGAATCGTTCCGAATCCTGTTTCTGAATACGGCTCTGCACATGCGCCGTTGTCGGAGAGAAATATGATGAGAGTATTGTCGAGTTGTCCTTTTGCTCGCAGATAGTTTATCAGCTTTCCGATATTCTCATCCATGGAATACACCTGTGCAGCATATACCGACATCCGCAGTGCTGAGTTTTCTTGCTCTTGCTCAGTCAGTTGGTCCCATGTGCGCGATTCCCATTCTGAGAGTCCCCACTCGTCGCGTATGAGTCCCATTTCCACCATGCGTTTTCTCCGTGCCTCGCGCACCTCTTGCCATCCTTTGTTGTAGCGCCCTGCCATCATTTCGATATCCTTATCCTTAGCCTGTAGGGGCCAGTGGGGAGCATTGAATGCGAGGTAAAGGAAGAAAGGTTTATCATCCTTTTGCTCATCGATGAATTTTATTGCATGGTCAGTGAAAGCATCTGTAGTATAGTATGGCGCTTGCGGTGGTGGCAGTTTCGTGTTGTCGATTGTCAGTCCTCGTCCGCCGTGAGGCCTCAGATAGTTTGTCGCGCCAGCCAGTATTCCGTAGAAGTGTTCGAATCCACGTTGTAAGGGCCATTTCTCACGACCATGCATACCCACATGCCATTTGCCTGTCATGTATGTGTGATAGCCTGCTTCCTTCAATACTTCGGCAAGTGTAACACAGTTGCGGTTCAAGTACCCCATATAGCCATGCTCGCCTTGGTTCTCAACGTCTTTCCCATCTTTCAGTTCGGGGTCTTCCGACATCTCCCCAATACCCACCTGGTGCGGGTATAGTCCTGTGAGTAGGCTTGCACGTGTGGGACATGAGCGGCCGCAGTTGTAGAACTGTGTGAACCTGACTCCACGTTGTGCCAGGCTGTCGATGTTTGGCGTAGGAATCTCGCCACCAAAGCAGCCGATGTCGGAGTATCCCATGTCATCGGCCATGATAAGCACTATGTTCGGTCGGTCGGAATCCGTTTGAGCCATCGAAGGAATAACCATCATCGGAAGTCCGGCAAACATAGAGTTGAAAAGTGTATTTCTTTTCATGTGAGTGACAGTTAAGCATGTTTACTTTATGTTTGCAAAGATATGCATAATTGTCTGTAAATACAAGAAAAAGCAAAGCTTTGAATGATAAAAATCATTTGCGCGACGGTAATGGTAAAAAAAACACGGATAAAATTCTGCGATTAAATAAAAAGTTGTAAATTTGCAAAATCAACAATAGGTGTTAGCTATGAACCTCAATTCTCTTACGGCAATATCTCCCATCGATGGACGTTATCGTTCAAAGACATCATCGTTGTCTGCATATTTTTCGGAGTATGCACTCATCCGTTATCGTGTGAGAGTAGAGATTGAATACTTTATTTCGCTATGCGAGATACCCCTGCCGCAGTTGTGCGATATGGATGCAAGTCGGTTTGAGGAGCTTCGAGGCATCTATGCCGATTTCAGCGAGGCCGACGCACAGAGAGTGAAAGAGATTGAGAGCATCACCAACCACGACGTGAAGGCCGTGGAATACTTCATCAAGGAGCGCCTTGAGCAGATGGGCGGCTTCGAGAAGTTTATGGAGTTCATACACTTCGGTCTTACGTCGCAAGACATAAATAATACCAGCGTTCCCCTGTCGGTGAAGGAGGCCCTTGCCGATGTGTATGTGCCGGCAGTCGAAGAGCTAATCGCTCAACTTGCGGAGTATGCCGAGGAATGGCGCAATGTGCCCATGCTTGCCAAGACACATGGTCAGCCAGCGTCGCCGACACGACTGGGAAAGGAGATAATGGTGTTCGTATATCGTTTGCGCGAGCAGCTGGAGACACTGAAAGAGGTGCGTCTGACTGCTAAGTTTGGCGGTGCTACAGGAAACTTCAACGCACACCATGTTGCATATCCCAATTACGACTGGAGGGCATTCGGGAATAAGTTCGTGAGCGAAAAGCTCGGATTGCAGCGCGAGGAATATACGACTCAGATAAGCAACTATGACTATCTGGCATCGCTCTTCGATGCAATGAAACGTGTGAACACAATTATCATAGACCTCGATCGCGACTTCTGGACATACATCTCTATGGGATATTTCCAGCAGAAGATAAAGAAAGGCGAGGTCGGCTCAAGTGCTATGCCTCATAAGGTGAACCCCATCGACTTTGAAAACTCAGAGGGTAACCTCGGACTTGCCAACGCCACATTTACTTTCCTATCGCAGAAACTGCCCATCAGCCGTTTGCAACGCGACCTTACCGATTCAACCGTGCTTCGGAATGTGGGTGTGCCATTCGCACATACGCTCATTGCTGTGGTGAGCACGCTTAAAGGACTGCGCAAACTGATAATGAACGAAGAGCGTATACAGCACGATCTCGACGACACATGGGCTGTGGTGGCTGAGGCAATACAGACAATACTGCGTCGCGAAGGATATCCGCACCCATACGAAGCACTGAAAGAGCTGACACGCACAAATGAGAGGATGACTCAACAGACAATACATCGATTTATCGACACATTAAACATAAACGAAAAGATAAAGGCTGAACTAAAAGCAATAACACCAAGTAATTATACGGGAATCTAATGCCGAAAGCGTAAATTTGAGGGCATTATTCCCAATTGTAAAACTAAAAAAAGCAAGATCAAGAACCAGACACACGCGTAAGAGAACATTTTCAGAAAAAGAGAGAAAGAAAACATTTATTAAAAAAATTATTCATTAATATAGCCGTGAGGCAATAAAAAAGAAAAGATAATATGGAAAAGGAATTTGAGAATTACAATCAGGAACAATCTACCGACCAGTCATCGGAGAAACATGAAGGACATCAGACACAACCTTCTAGCTATCAGCGCCAGTTCCGCCCCGACGGGCGTCCACAGCGTCCACGCATTCAGAATCAGCACAACTATGTGCGCGAAGAAGGTTTCCGCCCAGAAGGATTTGGAGCAGGACTGCAAGGCCGTCAGCAAGATGGTCAACAGGGATACCACCCTCGCTATAACCAGCAAGGCTCTTATCAGCCACGTCAGCAGCAGGGCTATCGTCCACGATATAATAATGAGCAGGGAGGATATCAGCCACGCCAGCAGCAAGGCTATCGTCCTCGATATAACAACAATGAAGGGGAAGGCTTCCAGCCACATCAGTATGATCGTCAGGGCTACCAACCACGCCAAGGCTACCAGCCGCATCAACAGCAAGGTTATCGCCCACGCTATAACAATAACGGTGAAGAAGGTTATCAGCCACGTCAAGGCTATGGCCGTCAGGGTTATCAGCAGCGCCAAGGCTATCAGCCACGTCAGCAGGGAGGATTCCGTCAGCCACGTCAGAATTTCAACCAGAACCCGAAATTCAACTTCAAGCGCCGCATTGATTACAACGAGGATTATATCGATCCGACAGTGCCGATACGCTTGAACAAGTTCCTCGCCAATGCAGGAGTATGCAGTCGCAGAGAAGCCGATGAGTTCATACAAGCAGGAGTGGTGACAGTGAACGGAGAGGTTGTTAAGGAGCTCGGCACCAAGGTGTTGCGCACCGACGATATTCGTTTCCAGGATAAACCTGTCATCATTGAGAAGAAGGTGTATGTGTTGCTTAACAAACCAAAAGATTGCGTTACCACCAGCGATGATCCACAGCAGCGTAAAACCGTTATGGATTTGGTGAAAGGCATCTGCCCAGAGCGTATATATCCTGTAGGACGACTTGACCGCAATACCACAGGTGTACTCTTGCTCACAAACGACGGTGACCTCGCCTCAAAGCTCACACACCCGAAATTCTTGAAGAAGAAAGTATATCATGTGTTCCTCGACAAGAATATCACCGCTTACGACATGCAGCGCATCGCCGAGGGTATTGAACTCGAGGATGGCGAGGTACATGCTGATGCCATTGACTATCCCGATGAGAACGACAAGAGTCAAGTGGGTATCGAGATACACAGTGGTAAGAACCGCATCGTCCGACGCATATTCGAACACCTCGGATACCGCGTCGTCAAGCTCGACAGAGTACAGTTCGCAGGACTGACGAAGAAGAATCTTCGTCGTGGCGACTGGCGTTTCCTTACAGAGAAGGAAGTTGAAATGCTCAGAATGGGAGCATTCGAATGATAACTAACGGAAATTAATCTATAAATAAACAGAGAAATGAAAAGAACTAAAGTCGTTGACATATTAAAATGTACCGACTACGGAACAATCGTCAATGTGAAAGGATGGGTGCGTACTCATCGCAGCAGTAAGGCAGTTGACTTTATCGCTTTGAACGATGGTTCTACAATAAAGAATGTCCAAATAGTTGTCGACCCGACAAAATTCGACGAGAGTCTGCTCAAGCAAATCACCACGGGTGCTTGCATAAGTGCTACCGGTGAACTTGTAGAGAGTCTTGGTGCAGGTCAGTCGTCGGAAATACAGTGCCAGTCGATAGAACTCTATGGCACATGCGATGCCGACTACCCGATGCAGAAGAAGGGGCAGAGCTTCGAATATATGCGCCAGTATGCACATCTTCGTCTGCGCACAAACACCTTCGGTGCCGTTATGCGCATCCGTCACAACATGGCAATTGCCATCCATAAGTATTTCCACGACCATGGCTTCTTCTATTTCAACACGCCACTCATCACGGCAAGCGATTGCGAGGGTGCTGGCAATATGTTCCAGGTGACCACGAAGAATTTGTACGACTTGAAGAAAGACGAGCAAGGGAAGATTATCTACGACGATGATTTCTTTGGCGAGCAGACTTCACTCACCGTGTCAGGACAGCTTGAGGGAGAACTCGGAGCAACAGCTTTGGGCGCAATCTATACCTTCGGTCCTACATTCCGCGCTGAAAACAGCAACACTCCACGACATCTTGCCGAGTTCTGGATGATTGAGCCAGAGGTGGCATTTATTGATCAGGAAGAACTTATGGATCTTGAGGAAGATTTCATAAAGTACTGTGTAAGATGGGCACTCGATAATTGTAAGGACGATTTGGAGTTCCTTAACAAGATGATAGACAAAACTCTTATCGAGCGCTTGGAAGGTGTTCTTAAGGATAGTTTTGTTCGTCTGCCCTATACTGAAGGTATCAATATCCTGCAAGAGGCGGTGAAGAACGGTCATAAGTTTGAATTCCCATGTCAGTGGGGTGATGATCTTGCCAGTGAGCACGAGCGCTATCTCGTGGAGGAGCATTTTAAGAAACCGGTAATCATGACCGATTATCCGCGTGAATTCAAATCGTTCTATATGAAGCAGAATGAGGCTTCAGCCGACGGAGGTTCCGTTGGTTATAAGGGTGCTGTGGCTCCTGGTCCTACCATGCAAGGCACCGATGTCCTCTTCCCGCAGATAGGCGAGATTATCGGAGGTTCTGTTCGTGAAGAGAGCTACGACAAGCTGATGAGCGAGATTGAGCGTCGTAAGATGGACACTACCCATCTTTGGTGGTATATGGATACCCGTAAGTTTGGTACATGCCCACACGGCGGTTTCGGTCTTGGGTTCGAGCGACTCATTCTTTTCGTCACAGGAATGCAAAACATCCGCGACGTTATACCATTCCCACGTACTCCGAAGAATGCTGAGTTCTAGAGGAATAGGGGTGTAAACAAAAAAAATTCCGGCCGATAGTCATTTCTGATTATCGGCCGGATTTTGTTTCTATATCAGTTTTATACACATTGGCTCAACGGTTATAAGTCTTCGTTTGTAGAGATCGCCTATTGCCCGTTTGAACGCTTTCTTACTCACTTCAAACGTGTTTTTAATGTCTTCCGCATCGCTTTTGTCCCCCAACTGGCATATTCCGTCGTGCTCTTCAAGATAGCGTAGCAAAACCTCTGCAAATTCTTCGGTGTGCTGATGCCCGATAGGTTGCAGTGACAGATCGATTTTCCCATCGAAGCGCACCTCTTTCACATAGCAGTCAATATGGTCGCCCGTAGTGACGTGGCGATATATCTCGTTATCATAGACCATGCCGTTCCACTGGTTGTCGACGATAACCTTAAATCCTACTTCTGTCTTCTGGCGGACCAGTCCTGTCACCTTCTGTCCTTTTTCGTATTCGGGAGTTCTGTGGTTGATGAATTTGTCGACTTTTGCCGATGCCACGATGCGATAGCTCTCTTCGTCGATATATATGTACACAATATATCGCTTGCCTATCTCCATCTTCATTTTCTGTTCATGGAACGGGCAGAAAAGGTTTTTCATCAGTCCCCAATCGAGGAATGCCCCGTATTCATTCACCCACACACATTCGAGGTATGCGAAGTCGCCTACTTTTGCCAGCGGAGTCTCGGTTGTTGCCACAGGACGCTCCTCTTGGTCGAGATAGATGAAGGCATTTATTTCCTGTCCGCGCTGCATGTCGGGCGTGACGTATCGGTTGGGGAGCAATATCCTACCGTCGCGTCCACCGTCGAGATATAGTCCGTAATCGGAGTATCTGATTATGCGCAGGAGATTCCAGTCACCGAGTTTTATGTGTCTTTCCATATTATTCTGTGAGCATTTCAAATAATTGGCACAGATGGCGTTACAGCCGTTTCAGCATCCACTATTAGTCCGTCTTTCAGATGTATGGTTCGGTCGGTAATCCGTGCCAGTTCCTCATCGTGGGTCACTATTACGAAAGTCTGCCCCAGTTTGTCTCTAAGATCGAAGAACAACTGATGCAGTTCTTGTTTGTTTTTAGAGTCGAGGCTCCCAGACGGTTCGTCGGCAAGCACCACTGCGGGGTTGTTTATCAGAGCCCTTGCCACTGCTATGCGTTGTTTCTCACCTCCCGACAGTTGTGCGGGTTTATGGTTTGCGCGGTCGCTGAGACCCATATATGCGAGCAGTTCCTCTGCCTTTGTGCGAGCCTCTTTGCGCGATGTGCCGGCGATGAGCGCAGGCATCATAATGTTCTCAGTGGCCGTGAATTCAGGCAGAAGCTGATGAAATTGGAAAATAAAACCGATGTTTCGGCCTCTGAAATAGCTCAGTTGTCGGTCGCGCAATGTGCTCACATCGGTGCCATCGATGATGATTGTACCAGTGTCGGGGCGGTCGAGCGTTCCCACTATTTGAAGCAATGTGGTCTTTCCCGCACCGCTCGGTCCTACAATGCTCACAATCTCGCCACGGTCGATGTGCATCGTGATGCCTTTCAGTACCTCGAGTTGTCCAAAGCTTTTCCGAATATCTTTAATATCGATCATTATCAATAATTATTTCCTATTTTCTGAATATCAGTTTTCTGATGGCCTCGTATGCACTTCCGTCTTCGGTATGTTGCGGCTGTGCGAATGTCATGTTCTCCATCAGGTCGCCGTACTGGTCGGGGAATATTATCATCAGGTTTGTCCCCGAGAAGAACTGTGTCAGTTCGTTTGGCAGGCGGTCGTGTGCTGCTTTGTACGACACCGTTCCTTTACGCGCAGTTACCACTACAAACAAATGATCGGCGGCTATTGTCGAAGCCAGTCGAGGCAGCTCGTTCCAGTGTACCATCTCTTGGAAGTCGGCTCTCACGTCGGGATGTCTGTTGCGAATGAATTGAGCAATCAGTTGCAGCGTGTCGGTTCTTCCGTGGAACTGTATGCGGCACTCCAGATTGCCTGCCAGTCGGGCCAGTCGCTCCAACCAACGGTAGAAGCCTGGTTCGAACTCTGCCCTCGACGGCACAGCCACTTGTATTCGCCTTATTGTGGCGAGTGGTTGCATCAGTCGCGCCATCATTATCTGTCGGCTGAGTCCGTTGAACAGGCTTTGATGGAACTCTCCCCAGAATTTTGTTGATACTTCCTTGTGTGTATGCAGTCCGATGATTATCTCGCTTGCGCGGAATTCCTTGAATGCGTGCTTAATGCCGTTGGCTATATTAGCCGCAATTCTCACCTGTGTCTGCATTCTCACATCGGCGGCGGCAGCCACCCGTGTCATGTTTTCGAGCAGTCGAGCTCCTGCTGCCTGGTTGGCGCTCATCATCTGGTCGTCGTACACCACGTTGAGGCCTACTATGGCACGTTGCAGTTTCGGGTTGCGGGTGAGTATGGCGAGGTTAACGAGCCTTTCGGCATACTCCGGGTATTTCATCGGGATTATTATCTTCTCATCGTCGATTCCCGTGTCGGTGTCGTTAATCTCAGCATCATGGAATGTTATCTGCTGCGCTGCTTTCTCGGTGGCTAAGGTCGATATGACACATGTGAATAGTATCATCACCACCACGCCATTAAGCATATCGTCATCAACTAGCATGCCTCCCGATGCGGCTTTAATTCCTATCCCCACTGTCACCATGGCTATGGCACCTGCCGCGTGGGCCGATGTGAGGCCGAACATCATGTGGCGGTCGCGCATCGGCATGTGATACAGGAACCCCGACAGATAGGCGGCAATCGCCTTACCCACCGTTCCGCAGAACACCGTGAGCAGTACCACCCACACTATCTCCTTGCCGCTGAAGAGCACGCTGACGTTGATGAGCATACCCACACCGATGAGGAAATAGGGGATAAACAGCGCATTGCCGATAAACTCGATGCGATTCATCAGTGGCGATACGCGCGGGATGTAGCGGTTAAGTATAAGTCCGGCCAGGAATGCACCGAATATGCCTTCGAGTCCCACTATCTCGCTTAGTGCTGCGGTGAGGAACATCACAGACATGACGAATATGAACTGCATCACCGCATCGGAGTATCTCCTTAGGAACCATCGTGTCAGTCGAGGGATGAAGAACACCATAGCAGTGCAGAATACCGCAATCTTTACGAAGAAGAACAGCCAGAAGAATACGCCCCCAGAACCGTTGTTTCGCGCCACCAACGCGGCCAGCAGCGTCAGTGCTATGGTCAACGATATAAGCGTTGCTCCCACACTCATTGCCACGCTCTGCTTCGTTCCCAGGCCGTAGCGGCTCACGATGGGGTAGGCTATCAGCGTGTTCGATGCCATTATGCACCCCAGCAGCATCGAGCTCTCGGGACTATATCCGAGCATTGTGCGGCTCAGCCAGAATGTCAGCACAAGCGGCACCGCTGCCGAGAGAAGTCCGAACACGCTGATGCGGCCAATGCTCTTGCGCAGTCCTTCCATGTCCATCTCGAGCGAAGCGAGGAACATGATGTAATAGAGTCCCACGCGTCCGAACAACTCAAACGAGTCGTCGCGTTCCAATATGTTTAGCCCGTACTGTCCCAGTAATACTCCAGCGATCACCATGCCGATGATATGTGGAATGCGCAGCTTACCCATAACGATGGGGGCAAGCAATATCAC
Source organism: uncultured Prevotellaceae bacterium (assembly GCA_902783625.1). GTDB lineage: Bacteria > Bacteroidota > Bacteroidia > Bacteroidales > Bacteroidaceae > Prevotella. The sequence continues at coordinate 42,540 of CACZRN010000013.1, read as the reverse complement.
CGTGAGCACCACGAAGAATATCAGCGTGGGGTTGGTAATGGGAAAATAGCTCGAAATGCTAACCATAGGCTGCGATACACACTTTACTGAGACATACCGAATGCCACCAACATTAGTGGCAATAATATCTCTGTTGCAAAATTACTTATTTCTTTTTGAAAAAATCCCTATGTCGACTCTCTTTTTGCATTTTTCCACCTTATTTAATATATAATGCAACAACTGCTATCTGGCCTTGATACTGCAATTATATATGCCTGTTATCAGATTCGATTGATATTTTTGCCATTATAGTTTGTGGTTAATAAAGGGAAAATGCTTAATTTTGCACTGCGGTTAATGAAACCCATAAAAACAGAAAGGACAAAATAAAAGATATGAAAGCAGCAATTGTTGGCGCCAGCGGCGCTGTTGGTCAGGAACTCCTGCGCATTCTCGAAGAGCGCAATTTCCCAGTAGATGAACTTGTTCTGTTCGGTTCGGAGCGGTCGGCTGGACGCAAGTATGCGTTCCGTGGCAAGGAACTCACCGTGCGTCTCCTTCAACATAACGACGATTTCCGCGGTATCGACTATGCCTTTGTGTCGGCAGGCGGCGGCACTTCGAAGGAGTTTGCTGAGACGATAACGAAGCACGGTACAGTGATGATCGACAACTCGAGCGCTTTCCGTATGTATGCCGACGTGCCTCTGGTGGTGCCGGAGTGCAATGCCGAGGATGCCCTCACGAGGCCACGCAACATCATCGCCAACCCCAACTGCACGACGATAATGATGGTGGTTGTACTCCAGCCCATAGAAAGATTGAGTCACATCCGTCGCATCCACGTCGCAAGCTATCAGAGTGCCAGCGGTGCCGGTGCGGCAGCAATGGCAGAGCTCGAGCAGCAGTATGCCGACCTCGTGGCAGGCAAAGAGCCGACGGTGAAGAAATTCCCGCATCAGTTGGCATACAACGTGATACCGCAGATCGACGTGTTCACCGACAACGGCTATACCAAAGAGGAGATGAAGATGTACAACGAGACACGCAAGATTATGCACTCCGACGTTGAATGCTCAGCCACCTGTGTGCGTGTGTCATCGCTCCGCAGCCACTCCGAGAGTGTGTGGATAGAGACTGAGCGCCCCTTGGATATCGCCGACGTGCAGCGAGCCATCAGCGAAGCACCGGGGTGCACACTGCGCGACAACCCCGCCGAGCTTGTCTATCCCATGCCACTTGAAACAGCAGGCAAGGATGACGTATTTGTCGGCCGTGTGCGAAAAGACCTCTGCAATCCTAACGGCATCACTTTGTGGCTCTCTGGCGACCAGATACGCAAAGGCGCAGCACTCAACGCTGTGCAGATAGCGGAGTATTTGATTAAGTGAAGACAATCGGCGTAGCCAATAAAGAATAAAGAATTTGTTATAAAGAAATCGCAGTTGGATTGATATTCTTTCTGCGAAGGGAAAAAGCAAGTATTCAAAATAGTATTTCGGAAAAAACAAATTCTTTGTATTTTATTTTGTTCTCCGCTCAACTTTCACTATCTTTATCTGTCGATGAAGATAGGATGCGTTTCGGGATAAAAAATAAATTCTTTGTATTTTATTTTGTTCTCCGCTCAACTTTCACTATCTTTGCACCCACATAACGCTCTTGTTCCGCTAGCTCAGTTGGTTTAGAGCGCCGCCTTGACAGGGCGGAGGTCACTGGTTCGAACCCAGTGCGGAACACTTTAACAAATGGGACTTCATCCGAAGTCCTTTGTTGTTTATGTGATAAACTGATTTTTAAAACTTTAAATCTTTAAAAACATGAGAATGCGCAGACAAAACTTTCTGGCGATGCTTGTTGCGGCAGTGGCAATGATTACAATGCCGTGCTCGCTGCAGGCAAAAGGCAAGGCAAAAGCAAAGCATGTGATAATGATTGGTATCGACGGCTGGGCATCTAAGAGTATGGCAACTGCTGAAATGCCGACAGTGAAGGACGTGCTGATGAAAAACGGCAGCTACACGCTGAAGAAACGCTCGGTGCTGCCATCGGCATCGGCAATCAACTGGGCATCGAACTTCATGGGAGCCGGCACTGAGAGCCACGGTTACACAAAATGGAATTCGCAAGTGCCCGAGATACCGTCGTCGGTGGTAAACAATCACGGCATATTCCCAACGATATTCTCCATTCTGAAGGAGCAGAGACCAAATGCCAGGACAGGCGCGCAGTTCGACTGGATAGGCATAAAATACGTTATCGACACGCTTGCCGTCGACGATGTGATGTTCTATTATCGTGGCGGATACGGGCCTGAGAACTGCAAAGAGTGCGGCGATCCCTTCGAATATAATAAAAAGGCTACCGACTATATCAAGCAGCAAAAGCCTACTTTCTTCGCCCTCTATTATGGCGGTCTTGATTTGCAAGGCCATGACAAAGGATGGTATACCGACGACTATTACAGCTTCGAGACCATTCTCGACCACTGCATCGCGCAGGTGGTTGAGGCGGTGAAAGAGGCAGGCATCTTCGACGACACCATCTTCGTGCTCACAGCCGATCATGGCGGCATCAACAAAGGCCACGGAGGCATGACTCTCGACGAGATGCTGTCGCCGTTTATCGTTTACGGAAAGGGTGTGAAGCGCGGATTTGAGATAACCGACGCCATGATGCAGTATGATGTGCCAGCCACCATAGCCTACATATTGGGGCTTGAAACCCCACAGGTATGGGTGGGACGACCGATGCTGTCGATATTCGGAAAATAAGTTGAGATACTGATAACAACCCCGAGAGCCGTGCGAAGACTTTCGGGGTTATTTGTATGTGGGTTCTGGTCTCCTGTCTGCCGGATGAATAGAAGATGTCTGATACTTTTTCTCGGAAGCGCGATTGCTAAAGAAACAAAACAAGAGAGAAACGGTATAGAAATAATCTGACAAATAATTTTGCTAGCAAATTTTTCAATAAAGAGCCTTTCTAATGTCATTAAAGAGCCCTTTTAATGTCAATAAAGAGCCTTTTTAATCGAAAATTTGCTAGCAAAATTTTCTAAAGACGGCGCAAGTGGATAGGATATCGCGTTGTCGTGTGGCGGTTTTAAGAGTTTTATGTCGCAGAAAAGCCTGTATGTCAGCACTTTGTTATAATTCGCACGGCAACTGTTGTGCTATTTCCTATTTGTTACCAACCATGCTCCCACAAGTACGAGCACGGCAGCCAGCGGCTTGTCCCATGTGAAGATGTCTTGTCCGATGGCTATTGCCACGAGCGACGCCACAACGGGCTGCAGGTTGGTGTAGATACTCACTGTGGTGGCTTGCAGGTATTTCATTGCGTAGGGAATCATGAAATAGCCCAGTACAGTGGCGAAGATGACGATGAATGCCATCAGTGCCACTCCTTCAATCGATGCTGAAGAAAGCGGATTGCCGTAGAGGGCAGTCTGTGGAAACTCCTTCCATGCGAAAGGCAATACGGCGATTGTCGATACCAGAAACACCCATTTCATCTGGGTTACGGGACTATATTTCTCAGAAACTTTTCGTGTGATTATCAGGTAGATAGCCCATGTGAGCAGACTCATCAGAGCCAGGAAAATCCCCAGCAGGTCGTTGCTTCCTGCCTCCGACCGCCATTTAAGCACCACCATCAGGGCGGCACCTGCGATACCAAGCACCACACCGAGCAGCTTAGTGCCCGATGCCTTCTCACCGAGAATAGGCACAGCAAGCATAAGCACCGCTATTGGGGTGAGAGTGGCGATGAGCGAATAATAGACAGGGCTTGTGAAATTGAGCGCCCAAGCGGTGAATGTCTGTGAGATGACAAACCCCAGCAGACCTCCGATGATGATAACGATTAGGTCTTTGCGCTCTACTTTCTCCTTTGGCAGGAACAGCGATATTGCCCAGAAAATAAGTGCTGCCCCTATGCAGCGTGTAGCCATGTAGGTCATGGGCGTAACCCACTTGTCGAGCAGTAACTTAGTTGCAGGAACACCAAGGCCGAAAATGACGTTGGCAAGGATTATTGCCACGTGGCCGTTTATGCTTTTATCTTTCATGATTTTGCTTTGTTTATATCTTTCAGTCGACAAAAGTAGTGAATTTACCTTTTTGAATGTCATTTTTGTTGATTTTTTTAGTTTTTAAGAACAAAAAATATTATTTTTGCGGAGCATATTTGATTTATGAGTAATATTACCAACCTAATTGGCAGCTATACCCCCATCACCCTCGATGAGATGAGTGGCATAAGACTGATGAATCGCATAGACACAAAATTTGTGACTACTCGCGAGATGGTTGAGAAATTGCTCATGATGGCTCGCGAGGAATATTTTGCCCAGGATGTTGACGGTGAGAGACTGTCAGGATACAGTACTACATACTTCGATACCTACGATTTCAACATGTTCTATGTACATCAGACAGGGCATGCGAACCGCCAGAAGTTGCGCTTCCGCACTTACGACAATTCCGGGGAGCAGTTCATGGAGGTGAAGACGAAAAACAACCATGGGCGTACGAAGAAAAAGCGAATGGTTGTGGACAATATGTTGATGGAGAGCTACGAGGAGCGTGAATTTCTGACAAAGTATCTTCATTACGACCTCGCCACGCTGAGGCCTGCCCTGAGTAATCATTTCAACCGCATCACATTGGTAAATAAGCAGAAGACAGAGCGGCTGACAATTGATCTCGACTTATGTTTCGATAATCATGTAAGTGGCAGGAAAACCGATGTGGGCAATTTCGTTGTGATAGAATTGAAGCGCGATGGATTGTGCTACTCACCGGTGCTTGAGATGCTGCTCGACCTGCGGATACATCCTCACGGGTTCAGCAAATACTGCATGGGATCGGTGATGACGAACAGTTCGCTGCGGGTGAACCGTTTCAAGAGAAAGATGATTGAGGTGGAAAAACTTACTGGTTGCCGACTTCTTAATAAGTAAATAATTAAAAACAAATAAAAAAACGAATAACCTATGTTTGATTTATCATTGTCTACTGACTTCGGTGGAATGTTGTTCAGATTCTTCATCTGTCTGATAGTAAACTGGATAATTGTCGATCGGCTCTACTTCAAGAAGAGCCATCGCCGCGATTTCTATTTTACCTATATGTTGATATCCATCGCCATCTTCTTCCTTGTTTTCTTCATGATTTTCGTTCTCGAAGACATGAAAGGCAAGACGAGTATGGGTATCGGAATCGGCTTGTTCGGCATCTTCAGCATCATGCGCTATCGAACCGATACCATGCCGGTGCGTGAGATGACATATCTTTTCGTAATCATCTGCTTGTCGGTGGTGAATGCCCTCGGTGCAACGATGTCGCTTGCCGAGCTGTTGCTGACCAATATTATTGTCATAGCTGCTATATGGCTGTTTGAGCGGGTGCTGAAGACAGAAGTTTCGAAGATTATTCAATACGACCGCATTGCATTGATAACCCCAGAGCGTCGCAGTGAACTCATTGCCGACCTTGAAGAGCGCACTGGGTTGAAGATTGACAAAGTGGAGGTGGGTGCCATCGATTTCCTTCGCGACATGGCTGTGATAAAAATAATATATCAGGCACAAGGCGATGAAACAGCCAACAACGTCAACCACAAGATTAAGCTTGTGCGCCAGGATCTTAGTGATGTGAACGGAAAATAACAGTTTACCATATGAAGAGATTTTTTTTATCGCTGATGCTTCTTTGTCCGTTGCTCGTCGCTCATGCTCAGAGTGATGACTTCGGTATATGGTATACCGTTAATGCCGAGAAGAAGATAGACAAGAAATGGAGCGTGGAAGGCGAAGTGGAATTCCGTACACGCAACAATACCCGCACTGCCGACTGTTGGAATTTTGAGGCCGATGTGAACTTCAAGCCTGTGAAAGGAATCAAGATCAGCGCTGGCTATATGTTCATGCTCGACAATGTCAAGGAGAAGATAACTTACAACCCTGACGGCAATTACAACAACTGGCGGCCCTCGTATTGGGCCAGCAGCCACCGCGTGATGATTAATGTCACCGGCAGCAAGAAGTTCGGTCGCTTTGAGTTTTCACTGCGCGAAAGGTGGCAATACACGTATCGCCCTTCGAAAACCACAACACGCTACGATTTCGACAATGCATATTGGGAGGATACTAACGTGCGTAGCAAGGGGAAGAACATGCTTCGCTCGCGGCTTACGGTGGAATACGACATTCCTAAGTGCAAGGTAGATCCCTATGCCAGCGTGGAGTTGTTCAATGCCCTTAGGTTGGAGAGGGTGAGATATACCGCTGGAGTCGACTACAAACTCAAGAAGATTCACACCTTCAGTCTCTACTATCGCTATCAGGCAGTCAACAATTTCGATGGCGACAACGATCCCAACCGCCATGTTTTAGGTTTAAGCTATAAATATAAATTCTGATGAAAAAAAGTGTACTGACATATACATATGTTCTGCCACGGCTGATGGCCTCGTTGCTCATCTTCGCCATGGTGGGATGCGTTAGCGACGATACTGACTTTTCCGACATCATCAGCGACAACGAGAAGGTAGATGTCCCAGATATTGAGATTGACAACACCGACCTTGTGGAGCCGACAGAGATTATCGACGAGTTGGATAACGACTATGTTGAGAACAGTCCTTTCACCAATCAGGTGGCGATTGTTTACAATGGCACCACTGCCACTGTGAGCGGCGATGTCGATGATGTGGATGTGGTGATTAGCGGAGCACATGTCATCATCGACTCTTATTCGAAGGAAGTAGAGTACCTCGTCAGCGGTTCAAGCAGCAATGGATCATTGAAGATTTACAGTTCATATAAATTTCAGCTCACCCTTGCAGGTCTTACGCTTACAAATCCTGAGGGTGCAGCCATCAATAATCAGGCTGGTAAACATATGTATGTGGTGCTCGCTCCTGGCTCGGTGAACACAATCACTGATGGCGAGGAGTATGCCTCAGAGACATCCGAGGATGAGAAAGGCGCTTTCTTCAGCGAAGGACAGATCGTATTCAGCGGCACAGGAGAGTTGCGTGTGTATGGGAAACACCGTCATGCCATTGCCAGCGACGACTATATTATCTTCCGTCCTGGCAGTAAGTTCTACGTTAACTCAACAGCCGGTCATGGCATTAAGGCTAACGACGGCATCGACATCCGCGGCAGTGTAATCAATGCCGAGGTTAGTTTCCGTGGTTCCAAGGGCATCAACACCGATGGGTATATAAATGTAAGCGGTGGTCGCACCACTGTCATTACCACTGGTCAGAGCATTGTCGAGGGTAACGACACAACTTCATGTGCCGCAATGAAGTGCGACAGCACGTTCACCATTACCGCAGGCACACTTCGTTTGAAGAGCACTGGTATGGGAGGCAAGGCCATCAATGCTACTAAGAGCATTACCATCGGCGGTGGTGATATTACCGCTGTCACGCTTGGAGAGAAAGGCATTGGCGCTCCGAAAACGATAAAAAGCGACGAGGATATCATTGTCAGCGCAGGGAAATTATTCTGCTATAGCGCATACTCAAAACCCCTCGATGCCGACGGTAGTCTCGTCATCGGCAGTGGATGGACAAAATACAAGAAAACAGAGAGATTTGTTATTCTAGAGTATTAACCGCATATTTCGGTTTCACTTAACAAACTCGCCTGTTTGCTGATTATTTTTCTGCAAACAGGCGGGTTTTCGTAAATTTGCATTACAGCTAAGAGTATCAGATGTATAGAATATGAAAAGATTATTATTAGTATTGATGGTAATAGCTTGTGCTCCTGCCGCCTTTGCCGACGGTTTTGAGTACAACTATCTTGCGTTTACCAATAGCAATGGTGTCAGCCAGACTGTCTCGGTGACCGACTTGACAATAACGTTTGCTGATGGTAAACTTGTCGCTGTGAATGGCGATGGAACAAAACAATTTCTGCTTACCGACCTGACGAAGATGTATTTCACCGACACCCCGACAGGCATTAGTGAGGTGACTGTCGACGGCAGCACATCGCAGGTGGAAGTCTATTCGGTGGCAGGAGTTTTCGTTGGAAAATATCCTACTATGGCAGTGGCCAAGAGTAAGCTGAAAGCAGGGATGTACGTAATCAAGCAAAAAGACAAAACTACTAAAATTGCAATAAGATGAAGAAGACCATATTAATTCTTACGGCCTTGTGCTGTGTGCATGCTGCCATCAGCCAGACACTTAATGTGGTTGTGGGCGAGGTGACATATCAGGTGCCGGCATCACAGGCTGGTGATATGCTTTATGACGATGGAGCCACACTCTCCATCATGGGCAAGACCTTTAAAATAAGCGAGATAGATAATATGTATGTCGATGCCACTGCGGTGGTAGATAATACCGTTGGCGTCGTCTATGACGGCAACACTGCTGCGGTGACGGTGGCTGGCAATGTGATGAAGAATCTCGATGTCGTGGCTAAAGGTGCCGATGTGAGCATTGTTCAAGGCAGCGATCAGGCCGATGAGATAACCTACACACTCTCGGGGCAGAGCAGCGATGGCTCGTTCTATATGGACGGTGAGCTGAAAGCCTCGTTTGTGCTCAATGGACTTAGCCTGACCAATGCCGACGGGTATGCCATCCGCATCGACGACGGTAAGCGTATTAGTATCGAGCTTGCCGACGGAACTGCGAACACTCTTGCCGATGGCACCAGTGGCGACCAAAAGGGTTGTCTGATGGTGAACGGACATACAGAACTGAGGGGTGGCGGCACACTGAACCTCACGGGTAACATGAAGCACGCCTTCTGGGGCGACGAGTATGTGGAGGTGAAGAAAACCGCAGGCACCATCAATGTGCTCAAGGCAGTGGGCGACGGTTTCAATGTGAATCAATACTTCAAGATGAACGGCGGCACCGTGACGCTTAAGAATATCGGTGACGACGGTATTTCCGTGGCAATGGATGGGAAAGGCGACGCCGACGATGGCAAGGTTATCATCAAAGGTGGCACGCTCGACATTGCTGCCACTGCTGCAGGTGCCAAAGCCATCACGTGCGATTCCACCATGCTCATCTCCGGTGGAACACTGACACTCTCAGCCAACGGAGCCCCTGACACATCAGATGCTACCGACTATGCATATGCAGCGTGCCTGAAGAGTGGTATCGGCGTCGAGATAAGCGGCGGCGAGCTCACCATGTCGTGCTCGGGAGCCGGCAGTCGCGTCGTTAACAGCGACGGATACATCCTGCTCAGCGGAGGCACTGTCAAGGCCACATCCACTGGAGCCATCTATGGCAGCGGCAGCAGCATTCGCAAGGCAGGAGGCATAAAAGCCGACGGCGATGTCACCATCAGCGATGAGGCCGACGTCACTGTTACCACCTCGGGAGCCGGCAGCAAAGGCATAAAGGCCGACGGTGTGCTCACCATCAGCGGTGGCAAAGCATCGGCTACCACGTCGGGAGGCTATTGTGGCAGCGGAACAGATCTCTCAGGTTGCGCCGGATTCAAGGGCGGCACTGTCGTAATAAGCGGTGGCACCGTCACGGCACAGAGTTCTGGACAAGGCGGAAAGGGTATCAGCAGCGATAACACTATTGACATTTCCGACGGCGATGTCACCGTTACCGTCACCGGCACAAACTACAACAAGGGCGGCACGTATAGCAAAGCGGCAAAAGGTATTAAAGCCGACGGCGCCATTACCATCAGCGGCGGCACCGTGAAGGCGACAGCCGACTATCACGAGAGTATAGAGAGCAAGACAACACTCACCGTCAAAGGTGGCATGGTGACAGGTATCTCCAATGCCGACGACGGTATCAATTGCACCAAAGATATGACCATCAGCGGTGGCACCGTGTATGCTGTTGCCACAGGTACCAAGGCTACATCATCAGGCGGCGGTGGCGGCTGGGGGCCTGGTGGCGGAGGAGGCGGTAACAAGACTGGCGACGCCCTCGATGCCAACGGCAATATTCGTCTCAGTGGCGGCACAGTGGTGGCAATAGGGTCACGAACTCCAGAGTGTGGCATCGATGCCAACGAGGAAGGTGGAGCGACAGTCTATTTCACCGGAGGACAGTTGTTCGGTATTGGCGGCAACAACTCTCACCCCACCAAGGCGCAGTCCACGCAGTGCTATGTAACCACCTCGGGAGGTGTGAGCGCCAATAGCACCGTCACGCTGAAGAGCGGCAGCACCGTGCTCGCCTCATTCCAGATGCCAGCATACTCCTTCTCAAACGGCTCGATAATCGTTACCGCGCCAGGCATGACAGCAGGAAACAGCTATACCATCACACTCGGCAACACGTCGAAGACGGCAAAGGCAACACAATACAGCTCGGGAGGCATGGGATGGTAGGATGCTGTCGGGGCAATGAGAAACCGTAGCGCCCCGCACATAACAACCACGACGGCGATAACAGCAACAATAGCCGGCAGCGACAATCGGTTCGCTGCCGGCTATTAACGTATCGCCATCCTGATGATCTGCGGCGAGGCAGCGACGTTGAGGTTACACATGAGGCGCAATATCACCATTATAAGACCTTGCGGCAGCGCGATGGCTCTTCACTCTGCATTGTGCATTGAAAAATTTTGCTAGCAAAATTGTCATTGAAGAGGCCCTTTATTGTCGTCAAAGAGGCTTTCTATTAAAAATTTTGCTAGCAAATTTATTTGTCAGGGAAAATATGTCTCCCGACGGTCTTGGTTCTCAGTTCATCCGGCAGAGTGTCTCTCTCTGCCTGCATGGCTCGCCTGCTGCCGTTGCGGTAGTGTGGCGTAGGGGCATTGCAGCAGGGGTGGGCCGCACGCTGATGTGTTCACTTGCTGAGGGTGTGGCTGTCGAGGTATTGTCGCAGGACGTCGCGGTAGAGATCGCCGATGGGCAGACTGACGTCGCCGACAAGGGCAACACGGCTTTTATTCACTTCGGTGACATGGTTTAGATTTACGATGTATGAGCGATGTATGCGCATAAAGGTGGCAGGGGGCAGCAGGTCCTCGAGTTTTTTCATGCTTGTGAGTATGGTGAGGGCATGGGTGTCGTTGCAGAAGTGAATCTTCACGTACTCGCTCATCCCTTCGATATAGAGTATGTCGGCGACACTGATTTTCACATGTCGGTGTTCGGTCTTCACGAACAGGTTGCCGTCGTGGCGTGTACTGATGTCGTCGGTGGCAAGGCTGTGGGTGAGTTCATATTGGCGTTTCACTTTCCCTGCGGCTTGGTTGAACTCGTCGAAGCTGAAGGGCTTGAGGAGATAATCGACGGCATTGACTTTGTATCCGTCGAGGGCATACTCTGAGTAGGCTGTGGTGAGCACGACAATTGGCGGCTGCTCGAGTGAGCGTATGAACTGCAGGCCGTTGAGGTCGGGCATGTTGATATCGATGAATATGGCATCGATGTGCTCGCGCTCCATCAGCTGTTGTGCGTCGAGCGCGCTATGGCACTGCCCGACTAGTTCGAGGTAGTGTATCTTCTCAATATATTGTGCGAGTTGACGGAGGGCCAGGGGCTCGTCGTCGATGGCAAGGCAGCGGATTGACATATTTACGGATTTACGGATTTACGGATTAACTTCGTTGATCCTCTTAATTCAATCAAAGTTCTCTGCTCTCCCCCGCAGGGGCAACGTCGAGCAGAACTTTAGATTTCATTTGCGAGCATTAACATATTAACAGATTAGCCATCCCCCTTGGGGGATTATAGGGGGCTCACCTTATTGGTATATTGAGGCAGACGTCGTAGGTGTCGTCGCCGTCGATGATGTCGAGTTGATAGTCATCGCCGAAGAGAATGTCGAGGCGTTTCTTCACGTTTGCCAGTCCTATTCCCTCCTTGTGCTCCGGTGTGGAGGGGTGCTTGCTATTGGCAACGGTGAACTGCATGCGGTTGTCGTCGGTGGTCATATTGATTTTTATGAACGACGGGTGTTTGTAGCTTATGCCATGTTTGAAGGCGTTTTCGACAAATGTGATGAGCATGAGCGACGGTATCTCGCGGTCGGGTGGGTATTCGGGGAAGGTCGCCTCGATGTCGATGGTGTCGGAATAGCGTATACGCATCAGGCGGATGTAGTGGTTGATGAATTTTATCTCTTTGTCGATTGAGAGGAATCCGTTGTCGCCTTTGTAGAGTATATGCCTGAGTAGTTTCGATAGTTCAACGATGCTTTCCTTCGCCCCTTCGGGGTTGAAATCGACAAGGGCGTGGATGTTGTTGAGCGTGTTCATCAGGAAGTGGGGATTTATCTGATATTTCAGCACTTCGAGTTGCTGCTCGAGATTCTTCCGCTCAAGTTCATGCAGGCTCTTCATGTCGTCTTCCGACTTGAAATAGAGCTTCACTCCGAGATTCATTCCCAGCAGCAGGATGAGTATTATCACCCCTACGACATCCTGCTCGCCCCATATCAGCGGCGGTCGTTTGCCTGGGTGCTTGATGTGTGGCGGCGGGGCGTCGTGCCCGTGATATTGCCCTGCTTCCGACAGCTCCATATCGTTCTGCATCTCTGTGGCATGTTCAACGGGAGGACCGGGGCGGAATGGCTCTTTAGGGCGGCTCTGGCATTGGAAGGCGATGAGCATGCCAACCAGGCAGAGTGTGGAGAGTATATAGGCAAGAGTCTTGCGCTTGTAGATAAGCAGGGGCGCAAGGAAGATGTTGTGTATTAGAAACAATATAAGGAAGAATGCGTAGCTCTTCCATATGTCAAACACCTCGTGCCACCCATTCATGGGTGTGTGGTCGGTCGTGCCATGCAGATAATGACTGGCGATGGGGGCTATGAACAAGGCTGCCCATAGCACTATGTACACCAGTGTCTCTTTTCGGTTGATAGGTCTCTTTGTCATTATTCGAGAAATCGGCGTTTATTATTTTCTACAAAGATATTGATGTTGCGACTCTTTCCGAAAAATAATCTGCGAATGGCGGTATTTAATCAGTAAGAGCCATGCCCGTGTCTGCATACAGACAAAAGCATGGCTCCAATACAGTTAGTTGGGTGTTATGCACGCTTCGACAGTTCTTCGCGCTCATAGCGCTCTACCTCAGCCATATAGTCGGTGCCTACAGGCACGTTGTTCTTAAGGCAGAAGTAGTCGAACACAGCTCCCATAGGCATCGACTTTGCTTCTTCGAGCAGAGCCAGACGTTGGAATCCCTTGTCGGCAGCCTCGTACTCGCGCAACTTCTTGATAGGCTCAAGCAGCGCAGAGAGCAGACAGCGTTGTGTGGCACGCACTCCGATGATGTAAGCACCTATGCGGTTGATGGATGCATCGAAGTAGTCGAGACCCACATGAGCACGATGGAGTGCATCGGCGCGGACTAGCTCTTTGAAGAGATCGAGTGTCTGGTCGTTCATGATTGTCACATGGTCGGAGTCCCAACGCACCGGGCGGCTCACGTGGAGCATCAGCTCAGGTACGAAGAGGAGCAGCGATGCCACCATGTCGCTTACGTTCTCGGTCTGCTCGTAGTGACCGGTGTCGAGCGTGTAGATGACATTGTTCTTCGAGCAGTAGCCTGCATAGAAGTCGTGAGAACCGACGGTATAGCTTTCGAGTCCGATACCGAACAGCTTTGCCTCGAGGCAACTCTTCATGTGTGGCAGTTGCTCGCTGAGGATTTCGTCGAGGCTATTCTTGAGAATCTGGCGATAGTGCAGACGGTTGACAGTGAGGTCTTTCGAGCCGTCGTGTACCCAGATGTTCATAATGCAGGGGTCGTCTTGCGCCTTACCCATGGCGTCGGCTATTCTGCGGCAACGCTTTGTGTGCTCTATCCAGAAGTTGCGAATGTCGTCGTCGGGGTTTGACAGAGTGAGGTTTCCGCTCTTTGGGTGAGAGAAGGAAGTGCTGTTGAAGTCAAGTTTCAGATTTTGTTGCTTTGCCCAGTCAATCCATCCCTGGAAATGCTTCACCTCAACTTCATCGCGGTCAACGAATTTATCGCCGAACTCGCCATACGTCTCGTGAAGGTTAAGTCGGTGGTTACCAGCCAGAAGGCTTTTCACTTCGATGATATCCTGTCGCACCTCGTCAACGTTGCGAGCACGTCCAGGGTAGTTGCCGGTGGTTTGTATTCCACCCGACAGCGCCACGTTGCGCTCGAATCCCACCACATCGTCGGTCTGCCAGCAATGTAGCGAGATGGGTACCTGCTCGAGTTGAGCCACTGCTTTGTCTGTGTCGATGCCCAATTCCGCATAGCGTTCACGGGCAGCCTCATAGGCTTTTAGAATTTTCTTTTCGTCCATATTGTTTGTTTATTTGGTTTTAGTTTCATTCAGGTTGGAATGTCTTCAGCGTTATGCTGTTGGCTATTATCTTCCTCATTTCCCAGATGTCGCTCACTACGTGGTCGGCCAGTGCGGCTTGTACCATGATGTTGCCTATTGCAGTGCCCTCTGCTGGTCCGGCGATGACGGTGAGTCTGGTGGCATTGGCGGTCATCTGGTTGAGGTAGTCGTTTTGCGATCCTCCGCCGATGACGTGCAGAGTGTCGATCTTCACTGGTGAGAACTCCTGCAGATAGCCAGCCACTTCGGCGTAGCGATGTGCCAGCGACTCAAACAGGCATCGTGTGGTGGCTGCCCATCCCTTCGGTGCTGGTTGGTCATGATTTGCAAAATACGTCTCTATAGCAGCTGTCATACTGTCGGGGTTGGCAAACATCGGGTCGTCGGGATTAAGCAATGCCTCGGGTTTGGGGCACTCCATTGCGGCGGCGAAGAGTGTGTTGTAGTCGTTTGGTGCATCGGTCCACTCAGCACGGCAACGTTCGAGCATCCACATTCCGCATATGTTTTTCAGGAAGCGTGTTGTTCCGCAGATACCTCCCTCGTTTGTGAAGTTGCGCTCAAAGCTGTTGTCGTTGACTATTGGTGCGTGGGTCTCGATACCCATCAGGCTCCATGTTCCGCTACTCAGATATGCGAATCCCTCTTTCTTTGCCGGCACAGCAGCCACTGCACTTGCGGTGTCGTGCCCTGCCACAGCCACTACTCTCACCGGTCCCATTCCTGTTATGCGCTGGACATGTGGCGACAATGTCCCTATCACGTCGCCAGGCATCACCATCTCGGGTATCATTGTGTCGTCGATACCTGCTGATGCCAGAAGCTCGATACTCATCTTACGGCTACGCACATCGAGGAGACCTGAGGTGGAAGCGATGGTATATTCGCACACCATGCGTCCTGTGAGCATCCATGCCAGTGCGTCGGGGATGAACAGCAGGTGTTTTGCTGCTCTCAGCGCACTATTGTTCTCTCTGGCGAGGGCATAGACTTGGAAGATAGAGTTGAAATTCATCAGCTGCAGTCCATTTATCTCATAGAGATCGCGTTGCGAGAGTCGGTTCTTCAGATAGTCGTCCATTGCCGCGAATGTGCATGGGTCACGATAGGCCATAGGTGCTCTGAGCAGTTCTTCATCGTCGCCCACGAGTACAAAGTCGACGCCCCACGTGTCGATACCGATGCTTGTTATTTCTATTTCGCGCTTTGCCACCTCGCTCAGAGCACGCAGTATCTCTGCGTAGAGCGCAAGGATGTCCCAATAGGTGTGGTGCGCGGTGGTGATAAGTCGGTTAGGGAAACGTGTTATTTCTTCGGTAGAAAGCTTTCCGTCGGTCAGGGTACCGAGAATAGATCGTCCGCTCGTGGCACCAAGGTCGATGGCTAGATAATGTTTGTTGCTCATATTATATTGTTTACGGTTAACGGTTATTTTGGCAGGTTGAATGCCACGCTCATCTCTTGCATTTGCTCATCGGACATTCCATCGGGCTCAAATCCCATATTCTTTGCTGCGATATAGATTTGTGCGCTTTTTGTAAGCACATCCACCTGGTCGAATGCAGCCATGATGTCGGTATCGACAGCAAAGACTCCATGCTTTTCCCACAAAACTACATCATAGTCGTCGAGTGCCTCGAGAGTTTTTTGAGCCAGCAAAGTAGAGCTTGGCAGTTCGTATCTTACTATACCCAATCCGCGTGGGCAGAATGCCTTTGTCTCGGGTATCATGCTCCACAGCAGTCGTGTGAGCACATCTTTTTTGAGATATTTTCCACGGTGCGACATTGCCACAAGTTCTATGGGGTGGGTATGAAGCGATGCCCGATAGGGTGAACCTGTCTCGATGAAATGATTATGAACGAGCAGATGCGACGGTAGTTCGCTTGTTGGTATAACCTCTTCATCGGCTATTATCTCGTATGTTTCGCAGTCGTCACAGATGCGTATAATGCTTCCGTTCTGCATAGGCCATCGTGCCAGGTCGCGCATACGGCGTCCAGTGCCTTTGCAATAGAAGTATGTACCCCGCAGATGAGGTAGGTGCAAGCCAATCAGACGCTTTTTGCCGATTGCAGGCAGCGATGCGAGAATGTCGTCGCACGTGCCGGTTATGTTTACTGTGATGTTTCCTCCATTGCGCTCTGCCCAACCTTTTTGCCACAGATAGCCAGCCACTTCGGCCACCTGACCGACGGTCTTTGCCAGAGCTTCACTTCTTTCGAGAATGCTTTTCATTGTTATATGTATTTTTATGTCCTTCGGTGTGGTATCACCACCTATATTTTATTTAGGTGTAGCAAAGTTAGTGAAAGTTGAGCATAGAACAAAATAAAAATCTGAAAATATTTTATCCCTGCATTATAGCCGCCCCTTATCAAGGGGCTCTAAATGTTTATTATCCCGAAACGTATCCTAATTTCATCGCAAGATAGAGTTAGTGAAAGTTGAGCGGAGAACAAAAATAAAATCCCTGCGGAGTGTTATCGCCCTGCAGGGATTCAATTGTCTTGCTGCTATCTTCAAATAGTTATTTGCATTAAATCGCCACAATGTTAGAAAGATATTGTGAACGAACCTCCAATGATGAATGTGTTGCGGTTCTTTTTTTATCTTTTGGGTGTCAGCGAGATTCAACTCATCTCCCATAAATTCCGCGAGGCTCCTCATGCCTGTGGCGTCTATAAGGAAATCGCTGGGGTCGTATGTCATTGTATATGTCTTGCGTGTGTAGTCGTAGTCACAGAACAATCTCTATGCATAGTTCTCCTTGTAGGCATAAGTCAGCGACAGACCCGTACCGAATTTTGCTGTTTTGTTGCCTCCCACGGTGAAGTAATCCCATTCGGAGGTATAGGTGTCGGGCAGCAGTATAGCGTTATCGAACATCATGTCGCTATCTTTTGTGATATCTATCTCTCGCATTCCTCCCGACACGGTGGCGTTCAGATCGACTTCTTGCATGACACTTGTTCCTAATAGAAACTTCGTTCCGATGGCAAATATACCTATTTTTTATTAAACGCGTTTCGGTTTTTAGCATAAAAAATATGCTCAGAGTTTAAAAATCTATATTTCGCCGATGACGCAATACGCATTTGCAGGGTGTTGAAAAGTGCATCAGACGCCAAAAATATGGATTGAAAAATTTCGTACTGAAAGGTATTTTTCGTAATTTCGCTGCATGAAAACCTTAAATTGAATATTTGCGTATGAAACGACTATCATTGTTTGCTTCTTTTGCATTTGTTGCTGTTGCCTTGCTAACATCGTGCCGGAGCATGGATTTCACCCGTTCTACGGTCAGCCACTTTGCTCCCTTTAATGGCTGGGAAGGGCAAGCCTATCAGGGTATGGCTATATATGATGACTATATGCTCAGTCTGCAGAATACGGGCCTGGCCACGCTCTATAAGATTGATAACGAACGACTTAGCGAGATTAGTAAGATTCGACTCGAGAGCAATGCGAAGACTAATCACTCCAATGTGGCTTTCTTTGGCACGGAACGCTATGCTGCCGGTGACGCATTGCCCGTCGTGTATGTGTCGCAATGCTTCAACGGAGTAGTCGATGGGCGCAAGGATGTGTGCTATGTAGAGCGTATCGGGCTTGATGGAAGTGCTCAGTTGGTGCAGACAATCGTATTCAACGACACTGAAAAACTCTTTGGCTATGCTCTGCAGTGGATTGTCGATTACGACCGTCGCCTGCTTATCGGCTATGGCAACACCATAGAGAATCTTGCCCCTGGCAACCGCTTTCGTATCATAACCTTCCGTCTGCCTAGGCTCAGCGATGGCAAGTTGGTGACGCTCACGAATAGCGATATAATTGAGAACTACACTATACAGGACTACACCAGTGAGTTCTCTTCGAACCAGATAGGGCAGGGGGCTTGCGTCAGGAATGGGCTGATGCTCATGCCCGTGGGCCTCGGAACGAAGCAGCACCCAAGCATTTTCTACGTATGGGACCTGCGTCACCATCGGCTTCTTAATCGTATCGACTGGACAGCAGAGGTGCCCTACGAGTTTGAGGACTGCGACTTCCACGGCCACGACTTGTTCATACAAACCAATGGCAACGGCTTATATCGAGTTGTGAAGCGGAGAAAATGAAAACTTGCTATTGGAGAGAAGTGAATTAATGCTCGCCGAGAATAGCGTTAAGGTGGGTAAAGGCGAGCGAAAAACGTAAATACTTACAATCTGAAAGCACTTTTTTGCGAGCATTGAAGAGGCATTGAAAGATTACAGAAAAATGGGGCAAAAGGAGCAAAAAAGTGCCTTTTTGGGCGTTTTTTAGGTTAAAATCGCCCTCGAAATGCTTTCCTTGCGCTGGTAAGTGGGCTCTTTAATGGCATTAGATGGGCACTTTAAGACTGTTACTTGGGCACTTTAATGGCATTAAAGAGGCTCTTTATTGAGGGTGCAACACCAACTCTTGATTCCTATTCAAAGGAAGAAAGACGCGTAGATAATTGAAGCAGAACGAGTTACAGGTATTTGATGAAAAAGCGGGATATTTCGGAGATTTGGGCGAAAAATGGCTTTGAGAGCGAAAAATGGGCGTTTTTATCTGGATTGGGTTTAAATAAGGGGTTTTTAGTTGAAAGTTGAAAGTTGAAAAGTGAAAGTTGAAAGATAAGGCCGATAAACAGGGAGATAAATTGAAAGTTTGCTCCCACTGATTAGTGTTTGTATGTGATGCTCCGCTTTTTGCTGCTGAAAAATTTGGCTATGCTCTTTCAAGGTTTCTCACTAACTTTTTCTCCCTTCGGGATAAGAAGTTAGGATGCACCTCGGAAAAGCTCAAATAAATTTGGCTTTTCACTCGGTTTTCACTAACTTTGCAGTCATAATATGAAAAATATAAATCCAGATATGGACGACGAGATAAAAGACATCGACAAAGAAGAACTGACACCAAACGACACCGACGCGCAGGCTGTTGCCGACGATGAGACGACCGTTGACGAACACTCCGACTATAAGCCTGTGAACCGTTTTGATGCTTCTGCCGTTCACCATTTGAGCGGGATGTATCAAAACTGGTTCCTTGATTATGCATCGTATGTAATTCTGGAACGTGCCGTGCCGCATATCGACGACGGACTGAAACCCGTGCAGCGACGAATACTGCATTCAATGAAGCGCATGGACGACGGGCGATTCAACAAGGTGGCCAACATCGTGGGATATACCATGCAGTTCCACCCCCACGGCGATGCGTCGATAAAAGACGCACTCGTGCAACTGGGACAGAAAGACCTGCTCGTTGAGTGCCAAGGCAACTGGGGTAACATCATCACCGGCGACGATGCTGCCGCCGGACGATACATAGAAGCTAGACTCTCGAAGCTGGCTCTCGACGTGGTGTTCAATCCCAAGACCACCGAATGGCAGATGAGCTACGACGGAAGAAACAAGGAGCCCGTCACGTTGCCGGTGAAGTATCCTCTCTTGCTGGCACAAGGTGCCGAGGGCATTGCAGTGGGACTGAGCTCGAAAATACTTCCCCACAACTTCTGTGAGATATGCGACGCAGCCATCAGTTATCTGCGCGGCGAGGAGTTCCGACTTTACCCCGACTTCCCAACAGGAGGCAGTATCGATGTGAGCAAGTACAACGACGGCCAGCGCGGAGGAGTGGTGAAGGTGAGAGCAAAGATAGAAAAGCTCGATCAAAAGACGCTCGTGATACGCGAAATACCGTTTGGAAAGACAACAGGTTCACCACAAAAACCGAGTCCTTTCATCGAGTCGATACTCAAGGCAGCCGAGAAGGGAAAGATAAAGGTGCGCAAGGTGGAGGACTTGACAGCTGCCGGCGCGGAGATACTTATTCATCTGGCACCGGGAGTGTCGTCAGACAAGACAATAGATGCACTCTATGCCTTCACCGACTGTGAGATAAATATCTCGCCCAACTGTTGCGTCATCGAAGACAATAAGCCCAAGTTCCTCACCGTCAGCGAGGTGCTTCAGCACTCTGTCGACCGCACCATGGGACTTCTGCGCATGGAGCTGCAGATACGGCGCGGCGAACTGATGGAGCAACTCTTCTTCGCCTCGCTCGAGAGAATATTCATCGAAGAGCGCATCTATAAAGACAAGCAATTCGAGGAAGCCGAGAACGTCGATGCCGTGGTGGCACACATCGACGAGCGACTTACACCGTTTAAGCCGCAGCTGGTGAGAGAGGTGACGCGCGACGATATACTCCGTCTGCTCGAGATAAAGATGCAGCGCATACTGAAGTTCAACAAAGACAAGGCCGATGAGCTGATAAAGAAGATAAAGAAAGAGATAAAAGGCATCGATCGCGACCTCGCCCACATGACCGACGTCACCATCAACTGGTTCACGTTCATTAAGGATAAATACGGAAAAGACCATCCCCGCCTCACCGAGATACGCAACTTCGACACCATCGAGGCAGCAAAAGTGGCTGAGGCAAACCAGAAACTCTACATCAACCGGCAGGAGGGATTCATCGGTACAAGTCTGAAGAAAGACGAGTTTGTGTGCAACTGCTCAGATATCGACGACATTATTATATTTTATAAAGACGGCAAGTATAAAGTCATACGCGTTGCCGAGAAGATATTCATCGGCAAGAACGTGATGCACGTGCAAGTTTATAAGAAGAACGACAAGCGCACCATCTACAATGCCGTATATCGCGATGGAAAGAAAGGACCGTACTACATCAAGCGATTCTTTGTTTGTCCCATCACCCGCGATAAGGAATACGACATCACGCAGGGCAAGCCAGGCTCGAAAATCATGTACTTCACCGCCAACCCCAATGGCGAGGCGGAGAGCATTAAGATTAGCCTTGACCCATCGAGCGGTCGTCGCAACCTGCTTCTGGTGCGCGACTTCTCGGAGGTGGCGATAAAGTCGAGAACGGCAAAGGGTAACCTCGTGACGAAATACCCTGTGCAGCGCATTGGACTGAAGAGTCACGGACACAGCACACTTGGAGGACGCAAAGTGTGGTTCGACCCAGATATAAACCGTATAAACTACGAGGAGCACGGTAAATATCTCGGAGAATTCAACGACGACGAATTCATACTCGTTATCCTCGAGAATATGGATTTCTACTTCACTAATATCGACGTCAACAACCACTACGACGAGAAGATTCGGGTGATTGAGAAGTACGACGAGAAGAAGACGTGGACACTCATGCTCTACGATGCTGACAATAAGGGATTGCCCTATCTGAAGCGTTTCGTGCTCGACTATTCAAAGAAGCGTCAGAGTCTGCTCGGCGAGAACAAGGAGAGTAAGGCGATACTGCTTACCGATACTCCATTCCCACGATTGCAAGTGACATTCGGCGGTGCCGATGCCGTGCGTACGCCAATGGAGATAGATGCTGAGCAGTTCATAGGAGTAAAGAATTTCAAGGCAAGAGGTAAGCGTGTCACTACGTGGACCATCGACAACGTGGAAGAGTTGGAGCCATTGCGGTGGCCGGAGCCAGAGGTGGAAGCAGAAGAAATACCTGATGACGACATCGAGCCCGAAGCAGAGGAGGTGACAACCGATGCCCCGGCAACAACACCCGCAGAGCCAGAGCAAGATGTTCAATCTGAGCAAGACGTTGAAGAACTTGCGCCAGAGGTTGAAGAAGAAAAGGAACCGGAGTTGACGGAGCCTGCACCAGAGATTGAGGAGGAGCAAGAGCAGGAGCCAATAGTTGAAATTATCGACGATGACGAGGAACCGATAAAGCCTGTGCATCAGAATCCGAACGACATACCAATACAACTGAGTTTGTTCCCCGATGAAGACGAGCAATAGACATCTGCAAAGGATAATAGTGCTTGCATGCTTCTGCGTGCAGGCATTTTCTCTCTTTGCGCAATCTGAAGTATCCGCACCCACCATCGTAAATACTAAGTTGGTAGGCATCGGCTACTCGGCAATCCTCGATACATATCTGTCGCAGGAACACTACTCAGGTGTCGAACTCCGTTTCATCGATCATACCACCCGACATGCCGACGGTCGACGATGGAGCACTCAGCTCGTCCACTCGGCTTATATCTCATCGACAACACCGCGTTCCGACGACAATACCTTCCTCGCCGGGATGTATTCATTCAGCTATTCGCGCCATAGGAATTGGCATTTCATGAGCGACGCCCTTGAAGTCAAGGCTGGTTTCACCGCTGAGGCTAATGCCGGATTCCTGTATAGCACCGTGGGAGGCAACAATCCAGCGCAGGCACGACTGGCTATCAACGTCGGGCCATCGGCGGCGGCAAGGTACAGATTCGAGGTGGGGAGACATATATGGGCTTTGCGATACGAGCTGATGGCACCCATCGTGGGAGTGATGTTTGCGCCCAACTTCGGTCAGTCGTACTACGAGATATTCTCGCGTGGCGACTACGACAACAACGTAAAACTCTCGCATCCGTTCAACTCGCCAAGCATGAGACACATGCTCACACTCGAGATACCAATACGGAAAACGATATTCACTATCGGATATCTCGGCGACTACCAACAGGCCGACGTCAACATGATTAAGTATCACAACTATAGTCACATGCTTGTGGTGGGATTGACTAAACGATTCAAAATTAAAGACATTGCCCCATGAAGAAGTTCTTATACCTCCTACTCGGGGTTATCACCCTCTCTGCGTGCATCGACGAAGAAGAATACAACGACAATGCGCGCGGCAACTTCGAGGCTCTGTGGCATCTCATGGACGAGCACTATTGTTTCTTCACAGAGAAAGACGTCGACTGGAACGATGTCCACAGCCGATACTCACGACAGATCTCCGACGCGATGAGCAGTCACCAGCTGTTCGAGGTGCTTGGAAACATGATTGGCGAGTTGCGCGACGGACATGTGAACCTGTCGTCGTCATGGGATGTGGCACGCAACTGGAGTTGGTATGAAGATTATCCCGACAACTATGATGAGAAGCTGATAGACCACTATCTCGGCACCGACTATAACATCTCGTCGGGCATGCGCTATCGCCTTCTCGACGATAACATCGCATATATGCGCTGCCCGTCGTTCACGAATGTCATCGGCGACGGTAATCTCAATGAGATAATGCTACATTTCGCTGCTGCCCGTGGACTTATTATCGACGTTCGTGGCAATAGCGGAGGCCTTCTCACTTCAGCAGAGACACTCGCCGCACGGTTCACCGACGATGAACTGCTGGTGGGATATATGCGGCATAAGACGGGCAAGGGGCACGACGACTTTTCTGAGATGAAGGAACAACGGCTTAAACCGTCAAAGGGAATCCGCTGGCATAAGCCCGTAGTAGTGCTCACCAATCGCAAGGTGTTCAGTGCGGCAAACGAGTTTGTGAAATACATGAAGTGCTGTCCCGATGTCACTGTAGTCGGTGATGCCACTGGTGGTGGAGCAGGTCTGCCGTTCACAAGCGAGCTCCCCACTGGCTGGACGGTTCGGTTCTCCGCCTGTCCTATGTACGACAGCAACCGACAGTCGACAGAAGCAGGAATCGCTCCAGATGTCCTTGTGGGACTTGCTGACGAAGATGCGGCACAGTTGCGCGACACCATAATAGAATATGCCCGCCAGATAATCGGAAGTCACTAATAGTCTGCTTCCGTTGTTTTTCTTCGAGGGTATTGTCATTCATTTTGGGATAAAAAACAAAAACTTTCGTTTTTATTTTGTTCTGTGCTCAGTTTTCACTAACTTTGCAGCCGCATTTCGAAGTTATGCTTTCTATGCAGTAGATTTTTGTTGCGCCTGTGGCGGAATTGGTAGACGCGCTAGACTTAGGATCTAGTATCACACGATGTGTAGGTTCGAGTCCTATCAGGCGTACAAAATTTGTCTAAGTGATAGATGACTTTAAGCAGTCGCAAGCTTGCTTGATCTCTGGAAACAGGGAGTTAGCGGGAGTTAACGGAGTTGTATATAGATATCGGGAGTTAGCATGAGTTAGCTCCCGATAATTACGGATAACAACCGTCATACTATGATAAGATTAACAATTTAAGAGCTATAAATAAACATTTTAGAAGCATTATATGGAAGTTACAGAAAAGAAAGCTGCTCAAGTAAATGAGCAGGCTGAACGCAGTGATTCTTCGTTCGACAGAAAGCGCCATATCTTCGGAGCCATCTTTGGTCCGCTTTGCGCGCTTCTGGTTTACTTTACTCAGATTGAGGGCCTTTCCCCTGAATCACACAAGTTGCTTGCAATCATGACTCTGGTGGCCATCTGGTGGATCACTGAGCCTGTTGCAATTCCCGTGACGTCGATCATAGGTCCCACACTGTGCGTCGTATTCGGAGTAGTGAAGATGAAGGAAGCCTTCGCAGCCTTTGCCAATCCGATGATATTCCTCTTTATGGGCGGATTCATCATTGCCAAGGCTATGATGGTGAACGGTCTTGACAAGCGCATAGCCTACGGCATCATGTCGATGAAGTGGGTGGGCGACTCACCGCGTCGCATCTTCCTTGCAATTGGATTGGCATGTATGATTTGCTCAGGATGGATAAGCAACACTGCCACAGCAGCTATGATGTTCCCGATAGCCCTCGGATTGCTCGAGGCTATCCGCGAGATGATGGCAGCCAATGGCAAGCATATCAATCTGTCGAACTATAAATATGCTACCGGTCTTATGCTTATGACAGCCTACGCATGCTCTATAGGTGGTGTGCTCACACCAATCGGTACCCCGCCGAACATCATCATGCTCGGCTTCCTCAATGAGCTTGCACCCGAGGCACCACACGTGTCGTTCTTCGACTGGATGGTTTGGGGCTTCGTGGCAATGGTGCTCTACTTCGTCATCGCCTATGTTGCGCTGTGGCGCATGTTCCCTGCCGATGTGAAGCATATTGACGGCGCTCAGGAGTTCATCAGTGAGCGTGTGAACTCGCTTGGCAAGTGGACGCGTGCTCAGAAGAACACTCTCTTCGCCTTCATCGTGGCTGTTGTACTGTGGGTGGCTCCAGGTGTGCTGAGCATTATCTACGGCTCCGATGCCGCTATAGTGAAAGACTATAACAAACTGTTCCCCGAGGCAATCGCCGCACTTATCGGTGCTCTGTTGCTCTTCTTCCTTCCTGTGAATCTGAAGAGTGGTGAGATGACACTGAAGTGGAAAGACGCTATTGCCGGTGTGGAGTGGGGTACGCTGCTCCTCTTCGGTGGCGGACTGGCAATGGGTGGACTGATGTACACCACTGGTCTGTCGGAGTGGATTGGTGACGCTATTAAGGCAATGATGGGTGGTCATCCTTCAGAGATAATGTTCGTGGCAGTGTTCAGCATCGCAGCACTGTTGCTGTCGGAGCTTACCTCGCATACAGCAGCAACAAACCTCATTGGCCCGATTGCCATAGGTACAGCCCTGTCAATGGGCTTTAGCCCAATACCAGTTGCTGTGGGAATTGCACTGTCGTCGTCACTTGGATTTATGATGCCAGTGTCAACACCGCCGAACGCTATCGTGTACGCCAGCGGTTACATACCTATCACGAAGATGATAAAGTCGGGAGTGATTATCGACTTTATCGGCATACTCGTCATTACCATCCCGACAGTACTCCTGCTCGTGAAGTGGATAATGGGAGTGTAACACAGAAGTTTTTTATTGTACAATTACTAGATAGAGGCATCCGACTTAAATCGGGTGCCTTTTTCTGTTGACAGTTTAGCTCTACGACACCTCTAAAACTTGATTGCAGAAGGTAGAAATGTGGTCGGTAGCAACGTGAGATATACAAAAAACATGTAAAGACATACTGTTTTATGGCAAAAAAAGATTAAAATCTTTTGTGGAGCGAGGGAATTGAAGTAATTTTGTACAAAATTAAAAATAAAGATATGGCACAGGAAGATGTTTTCAAGAAAATTGTAAGTCATTGTAAAGAATATGGTTTCGTGTTCCCCAGCAGCGATATATACGATGGACTGGCTGCAGTCTATGATTATGGGCAGAATGGTGTGGAACTGAAGAACAATATAAAGGAGTACTGGTGGAAGTCGATGGTGCTGCTTCACGAGAACATCGTGGGCATCGACAGTGCTATCTTCATGCATCCCACCATCTGGAAGGCCAGCGGACACGTTGATGCCTTCAACGATCCCCTTATCGACAACCGCGACTCTAAGAAGCGCTATCGCGCCGATGTGCTTATTGAAGATCAGATAGCAAAATACGACGAGAAGATAGAGAAAGAGGTAGAGAAGGCCCGCAAGCGTTTTGGCGATGCGTTCAACGAGGAGCAGTATCTGGCTACCTCACCACGTGTGGCTGAGATAAAGCAGAAGCGCGACAGTCTCCATGAGCGCTATACAGAGGCAATGCAAGGTCCTGATCTGGAGATGCTTAAGCAGATAATACTCGATGAGGAGATTGTCGATCCCATCAGTGGCACTAAAAACTGGACCGATGTACGACAGTTCAACCTGATGTTCTCGACCGAGATGGGCTCTGTCAGCGATGCTGCAAACAAGATTTACCTGCGTCCTGAGACGGCTCAGGGCATCTTCGTCAACTACCTGAACGTTCAGAAGACGGGCCGCATGAAGATTCCTTTCGGCATTGCACAGATAGGCAAGGCGTTCCGCAACGAGATCGTAGCACGCCAGTTCATCTTCCGCATGCGCGAATTTGAGCAGATGGAGATGCAGTTCTTCGTCACCCCCGGCACCGAGCTCGAGTGGTTTGAGAAGTGGAAACAGACGCGCATGGCATGGCACCAAGCCCTCGGATTCGGAGCAGAGAACTATCGTTTCCACGATCATGAGAAGCTTGCCCACTATGCCAACGCCGCCTCAGACATCGAGTTCCGCATGCCATTCGGATTCAAGGAAGTGGAAGGCATCCACAGCCGCACCGACTTCGACCTCTCGCAGCACGAGAAATACAGTGGGCGACAGATAAAATACTTCGACCCACAGACCAACGAGAGCTACACTCCGTACGTGATAGAGACATCGATCGGCGTAGACCGCATGTTCCTCTCGGTGATGTGCCACGCCTACACCGAAGAGACGCTTGAAAATGGCGAGTCGCGAGTGGTGCTCAAGTTGCCTGCTGCCCTCGCTCCTGTGAAGCTTGCGGTGATGCCGCTTGTGAAGAAAGACGGTCTTCCTGAGAAGGCTCGCGAGATAGTCGACGACCTGAAGTTCCACTTCAACTGCCATTACGACGAGAAAGATTCTATCGGTAAGCGCTATCGCCGTCAGGATGCTATCGGTACACCATACTGTATCACCATCGACCACGACACACTCACCGACAACAAGGTGACGCTCCGTTTCCGTGATACAATGCAGCAAGAGCGAGTGGATATATCGCAGTTGCGTAGCATCATCGAAGACAAGGTGAGCATCCCAAGCCTGCTGAAAAAACTCATGTAGATTAATTCATAATGAATAACTCATAATGCACAATAATCTTTTCATTCATCGTCTATCCTATGTACATGGGATTGCGAAGCGTCTTGCTTCTTGCATCTTGCTTCTCGCTTCTAGCCTTTTGCTGCTCACCTCATGCAGTGAAACGGAAGAGGAAAGCGAGTTCGCCAACTGGCAGAGTAAGAACGAAAACTTTTTCAAGGAGGTTTACGCCAATGCAGTATCTCGACGTGCAAGTGGCGACAGCAGTTGGATGACGCTGAGGAAATGGTCGCTGAAGGAAGACGACAGCAGTTTCCACGCCGACATCGACGACAATATCGTTGTTCATGTGTTGAGCGAGAGCGGCAGCACGTCGCCCAGTCCGCTATTTACCGACACTGTGCGTGTGGTATATGAGGGACGTTTGATACCATCGCCGTCGTATCCGTCTGGCTATGTGTTCCAGAAGACTTTCGAAGGAGAGTATAACCCTGCCACTGCCGTTGCCGTGAAGCTTGGTGTGCAAGAAGTGAGGGACGGCTTTGCCACTGCACTGCAGCACATGAAGGTAGGCGACCGATGGCAGGTGTATATCCCTTATAAACTCGGGTATGAGGATAAAGCCGAAGGCTCTATACCAGCCTATTCAACTCTGATATTTGACATGACACTTGTCAGTTATTATCATCCTGGTCAGAGCGTACCCGTGTTCAAAGCCCCGAAACAAGCTTTGCAGCCGTAATAGCGGATGACACTCTCAATAAAGAGTAGCGATAAATTGCTCGAGAAGATACGCTTGGGTGGCGTACTCTCGAACCGTGAGAAGCTCAACCTGATTATCGGGTTGAGCATTCCGTCTATATTGGCCCAGATAACAAGCGTGATGATGTTCTTCATCGACGCCTCCATGGTGGGCCATCTCGGTGCTGAGGCATCGGCGTCGATAGGTATCGTTGAGACCTCAACATGGCTATTTGGCAGTATGACCACTGCCGCATCGATGGGATTCTCTGTGCAAGTGGCTCATTTCATTGGTGCCAACGATTTCCAGCGAGCCCGCGATGTGTTTCGCCATGCCCTCATCGCAACAACCATTCTCAGTCTTATTTTGCTCATCATTGGTGTCGCGATAGCCTTTCCTCTTCCATATTGGCTTGGCGGAGGGGCTGATATTGCCCGCGACGCCTCGCTTTATTTTCTCATTTTTGCATTGACAGGGCCGTTCTTCCAACTCGCAAATCTCTCGGGAGCAATGTTGAAATGCTCGGGCAATATGCGCATACCCAGCGTGATGAGTGTGATGATGTGCGTGCTCGATGTGGTGTTCAACTTCTTCTTCATATACATTGTCGGTTGGGGAGTAGTGGGTGCTGCCATCGGCACATCGTTGGCGATAATAATCAGTGCACTTGCTCAGGCATATTTTGCCATTTTCCGCAGCGCTATGCTCAACTTGCGACAAGACCATACACGCTTTGAATGGAACCCCGACTATATCCGCAACGCCGCAAAGATCGGTGCACCGATGGCATTGCAGTCGGCTCTCATGGGTGGTGCGCAGATAGTGGGAACACGCATCGTGGCTCCTCTGGGCAATGTATCGATAGCTGCCAACTCGTTTGCCATCACCGTTGAGAGTCTGTGCTACATGCCTGGCTATGGTATCGGCGACGCTGCAACCACACTTGTAGGTCAGAGCGTGGGCGCTCGCAGGTTCGACATCTGCAAGTCGTTTGCATGGATGACCATTGGCGTGGCGATGTCTGTGATGGCATTCATGGGACTGCTGATGTTCATATTCGCCCCCGAACTAATGGCTATACTCACTCCCGTAACCGAGATAAAAGACCTTGGAGCGCTTGTGTTGCGGATAGAAGCCTTTGCCGAGCCGATGTTTGCCGCTTCGATAGTGTCGTACAGTATCTGCGTTGGAGCAGGCGACACCCTCCGCCCGGCAGTGCTCAACCTCTTCTCAATGTGGTGTGTGCGACTCACGCTCGCTGCACTCCTGGCACGCGACTACGGTCTGAAGGGTGTGTGGATAGCAATGGCCATCGAACTGACATGCCGCGGAACACTCTTCCTCATAAGGATATGGCGAGGCCAATGGATGAAAAAAGTGTTACAATAATATTAAAAAGACATAATTTATTTGTTGTTTATATATAAAACACATAATTTTGCGAATCGAAACGATACACAATTCATTATTATGAAGCGATTTATACTTTCAATTTCCCTTTCGCTCGCAGCCGCTTTGAGTGTCTGCGCAGGCGATTACGACTATCTTGTCTTTGTCAAGACCAGTAGTCCGGCACAGGCTGTCACTGCCCTTGGTACCACAATCACCTTTGCCGACGGCAATATGCAGGTGGTCAGCAATGGCGAGACAACTACCATCCCGCTCAGCGAAATCAGCGAGATGTATTTCTCATCCACATCGGGCATCAGCGACCTTAACGTGGCATCCGACGACAAAACAGTTGGTGTCTACACTCCTTCGGGACAGCTCGTGACTACATTCCAGAGCATCGACGACGTGAAAAAGCAGCTCCCACGCGGAATGTATATCATTAGACAAAATGGTGAAACACGCAAAATTGTTGTAAAATGACTATGAAGAAGACTCTACTTTCAGCCATCCTTATGGCCGTCGCCGTCGTACCCTCGATGGCTCAGACAATGCGTGTGAATATGGGCAACATCACATATGCCCACTCTGCAGCGCAGGCGGGGCACATGCCCTTTGCCTCGGCAACAACGCTCACCATTCAGGGGAAATCGTATAACATTGCCGACATCACGAGCATAACCATCGACAACACCCCCGTTGCCGACAACACTGTCAGCGTTGCCTTTAACGGCAGTAGTGCTCAGGTGGTTGTGGCAGGCAATGTGGCACAGCACCTCGACGTGAAAGTCGATGGCGCGCATGTCGCCGTATTGCAGTCCGCCGCTCTTACCAACGAGATAACCTACACCCTCAGCGGTAGCTCTACGGCAGGGTCGTTCTTCATGGATGGCGAACTCAAGGCCGCCCTTGTGCTCGACAACCTCACTCTTACAAACCCCGACAGCTCGGCTGTAAAGATTGAGAGCGGTAAGCGTCTCGATATTGAGTTGAAAGGTACAAACACCCTCGCCGATGCCGTCAACGGCACCCACAAGGGATGTCTCTATCTGAACGGACACTCTGAATGGACGGGTAGCGGAACGCTCACTCTTGCAGGCAACACCAATCATGCCATCTTCGCCGATGAATACCTGCGACTTGCCAATACGTTCACAGGTACCATCACCGTCACCGGTGCCGTTAGCGACGGCTTGCACGTGAATCAATACTACAAGCAGCAGGGTGGAACGGTGAACATCACATCGCAAGGCGACGGCATCGATGTGGGTATTACCGATAAGAATAAAACCGACGACGGACGATTCCTTTTCGAAGGCGGTACACTCACCGTCACCTCTTCAGGCATTGCCGCCGAGGCCATCAAGTGCGACTCGGTCATGCTCATCAGCGGCGGTAGCATCACTGCTACGGCTACGGGCGGCGGTATGTACGACACTGTTGAGAAATCCACCAAAGGCGCTACCGCCATCAAGGCAGGCACCGAGTTCACTATGACGGCAGGTGTCGTCAATGCTACGGCAACAGGTAGCGGTGGTAGAGGAATGTCGGCTGACACCGACTTCACCGTCAAAGGCGGCAGCCTCACCGTTGTCACTACAGGCAGTCCGTTTGAATATGGCTCGAACGACACCAAGGCAAACGGCATAAAGGCTGATGGCAACATCATCATCGAGGGTGGCAGTATCCTTGTGGCAGCCTCTGCCGACAAGGCAACAGCCTTCAAGCCCACCAAACGCCTGCTTATCAACGGCGGCACACTAATGGGCATAGGAGCCAAAGAATCGGTTCCCGCCACCGCCAGCACACAAGCCTTCCAACGCCACACGGGTATCACTGTCGTGGGTGGTAGCCCCCTCACCGTGGGAGGAGTGACGTTTACCATTCCGTCGATATACTCAAACAACGGAGCATACATCCTCGTTTCGTCGCCGAACATGTAGGGCGAAAACGATTCATGTAAACAATATATTGCCGCAGCCATGATTGGTTGCGGCAATTTTTGTTATGTCTGTTCTATGCTATTGTATCGTGTGTTGATAATTTTGCTAGCAAAATTCTCGTTAAAGAGGCTTTCTATTGCCATTAAAGAGCCTTTCTATTCGAAATTTTGCTAGCAAAATTTTTTATATTAGATTTGATGAGACAGGGAGACAATGATTACTTCCCTTGGTGTCAGTGGTTCGCAATGCGCTCAACAAGTTTGCAAGGAGTTACATGACAAATAGCAACTGCTATTCAGCAAATTTCCATGTGAAGCCTTTTACCTTGTTCCATGCCCCACGGGTGAAGTCAGGTATATCAACGGGCATCGATCCGTTCTCGATTGACAGACGCGAGAGCTCGCTGATGCAGCACCACTCGGCCAGATCGTACACGTCCATGTCGAGCGGCAGACCGTTACGCAGGCAGTAGATGAGACGATAGTCCATTATATAGTCCATGCCTCCGTGCCCGCCAACCGCTTTGGCTTTCTCTTCGATATCTTTCACAAACTGCGGCGTGTACTTTCGCAGCAGCTCTTGCTGTAGGCTTGCTGGCAGTGCTGAGTGTGTGCTCACTCCCTCGAGTTGGCGCCCTTCGAACTGTTCGAGGGTTTCCTTGCGGAAGCACAACTGCTCGACGGGGTATTTTGAAGCGTATCCCTCGGAGCCCACAATCTGGTACATACGGCTGTAAGGGCGTGGCGTCATCACGTCGTGCTCGATGAGCATTGTGCGGTCGAGGGCGGTGTGTATGAGTGTCGATGTCTCGTCACCGCTGGCAAAGCGTTCGCTATCTTTGCCCGTGAGACGTTTTACATGCTTCGGCCCGTTGACCGATTTGGTGTCCATAGCCACCAGATAGTCCATGCGGTCGCCGCGGTGTATGTTGAGTACCTGACAGTCGGGGCCTATGCCGTGGGTTGGGTAAAGGTCGCCGCGGTGCTTCTCATTGAAGTCGAGACGCCAGTTGTTCCAATATTGCGGCCACACATCGTCGAGGTTGTGCAGGTATGAACCCTCCACATGCAGTATGTCGCCGAAGAGTCCTTTCTGTGCCATGCTGAGCGAAGAAATCTCGAAAAAGTCGTACACGCAGTTTTCGAGCATCATGCAGTGCTTGCGTGTGCGCTCCGATGTATTGATGAGTGCCCATATCTCCTCCATTGATGTGGCGGCGGGCACCTCAATGGCGGTGTTCTTGCCGTGCTCCATGGCGTAGAGAGCTATTGGTGTGTGGTGCACCCAGTCGGTGCAGATATACACCAGGTCGATATCGTTACGCTCACACATCTTTTTATATGCCTCCGCCGATCCGCTATAACTGGCGGCTGGTTTGCGGTTGTTCTTCTTCAGTATTTCCTGTGCTGCCTCCACGCGGTTGGGCTCCACATCGCACAGTGCGACAATCTCCGTGCCCTCGATGTTGCTGAGACGATATACAGCCCCTGGCCCACGCATACCCAGTCCGACGATGCCTATTCTCACCACTTTCATCTTCGGTACGGTGAGTCCGATAACGTCGGTTTGTCCAGCAGGGCGTATTGGCACTTGGGTTTGAATGTGATTCTGGGCGTTGAGCATAGTTGCAATCGCCAGCAGAAAGAGTGATAATAATGATTTTTTCATGATAAAAATGATGTTAAAACTTACTTTTTATGCTAATGCGATGGCTAAATTACGAATTATTAAATAAAAACAAGATTCTTTTTATATTATTTCTTGTTAATTTGTCTTATTTTTGCATGTGATATATCATTTTTTCTTGTTAACTGAATAACAATTAATATATTTACATTTATAACGACATTAATAACCAAACAAATACGAAACGAAAATGAAGAAAACAATCCTCCTTGCCGTTGTGGCAATGTTTGCAGCGGGCAGCGTTAATGCACAGTTATTGTGGAAAATCTCTGGTGGTGATCTTGAGAAACCGTCGTTCATCATCGGTTCTCACCATCTTGCCAACGTAAGTTTTATTGAGAAAATTGCCGGAGTGAAAGATGCTCTTACGGTGACCGATCAGGTGTATGGCGAGCTCGATATGGCTACGATGACCGATGCCGAGGGCATGTCGTATCTACAGACCGCAATGATGTTGCCCGAGGGGCAGACTCTGAAGGATGTGCTTACCCCAGGGCAGTATCAGAAACTCGACAAATTCCTTGCTTCGAAGCTCGGTGTGGGATTCTCGTCGCCTGAGGTGGCTAACAGTATGGGTAAGATGAAGCCCTATGCACTTGTCACTCAGCTGATTGTGCTGACATACATGATGAACCACATGGGCGAGTTCGATCCCTCGACATCGTTCGACATGTATTTTCAGGCACAGGCCAAGGCTAACAAAGAGCCTGTGGGTGGATTAGAGGATGTGAAGTTCCAGGCTGACCTGCTTTATGGTTCGCAGCCTATGGAGCGTCAGGCACAGTTGCTCGAGTGCTTCATCGACCATAACGACTATCAGGCCGAGATGCTCGAGAAGTTGACGAAGGCATTCTACGCTCAGGATCTCGACGCACTTAAGAAGGTGAGCGACGAGAAGATAGGCAACTCGTGCGACGTCACTCCCGAGGAGAATGCCGCACTCGTTGACAACCGCAATGCCGACTGGCTGACCAAGATGCCCGAGATAATGAAGAAGGCTCCGACTTTCTTCGTAGTGGGTGCACTCCATTTACCGGGAGAGAAGGGTGTGCTGCAGTTGCTAAAGAACGCTGGCTACACAGTTGAACCAGTGAAGTAGAACAATCTGCGGTAACCGTCACTTTATCACACCGGTATTGTGCTGCGGTACATATTCTTTAGTATCAGGCCTTTGTATTGTCAGTGCGAAGGCCTGATATTGACATTACAAAATCTGACATTGACCTCACAAATGTCTCTTTTGATAATCTATCCCTACCATAATCTTTGTCATCCGAGACAACTTTTGGCGTTTTTCTCTTGCAATCTTCGAATTTATTAAGTAATTTTGCTATCAATGAATACATATGCAGATATCCCTCAGCAATGGCCTGAAAATGTGATAGTTGTCGATGCGGAATATGTCGACAGTGTGGCATTCGACCTCATTGTCAACTTTGAACGGATGATAGGTCGCCACATACCACCTGCCGACCTGCCACGTTGGATGGACTGCATAGCCCTCGACGGTGGCATGAAAATTGCCGATGGCGATGAAGGGAGAAAGGTTGAGACGATGGTGGTGATGGTAACCGACGGTCGCACGGAGCGACTTGAGAACTTCGCTCCCTCGCACTTTGCAACAGAGATAAATGGGAAGGCTTTCGCTGATAACTTGGGAGAATTCACCTTCAGCGTTGTCAGTCACGAAGATTTGACCACAAAGGCAGAGATGATTGCCGATATTGCAGCGATGGCAATAACGCAGAAGGAGTTGAGGCGACTGATGATAGTGCCTAATGCCGATGATGCGGCCACACTTGACTTGCTACGCAGGACACTCCGTACTGTCGACGACGACAAGCGGATAACTATCTTTGCCATGCAACCGATAGCGGGAGGCAACTTCCGCCAGGAAATCCTCGGATACTCGCTGATGAATGCACTTGGCATAAGAGCAGATGAAATAAAATAAAAGCATACAGATATGGGTAAGTTTTACAAACTGCCTCGTCGGCTCGATGATATAGTTGCCGACAGGAACGATGCACAGCAAAGCGACATGATTGCCGACTTTTGGTTCAGTTCATCGCGGAAAAAGTATGACAAACATGTAATTACTAACGAAGAACGTAGAAATATGAGCAGAGTACTTATGATTGGAGCCGGTGGCGTGGCCACCGTAGCAGCATTCAAGATTGCACAGAATGCTGACGTATTCATTGAGTTTATGATTGCCAGCCGCCGCAAGGAAAAATGCGACAAACTGGTAAAGGCCATCCACGACAAGGGCTACACGATGCCCATACAGACAGCACAGGTGGATGCCGATGACGTGGAGCAACTGAAAGCATTGTTCAGCAGCTATCGTCCAGAGCTCGTCATCAACCTTGCCTTGCCATATCAAGACCTCACGATAATGGAGGCTTGTCTGGCATGCGGATGCAATTATCTCGATACGGCCAACTACGAGCCGAAGGACGAGGCGCACTTCGAATACTCATGGCAATGGGCCTACAAGGATCGTTTTGAACAGGCAGGGCTCACAGCAATACTCGGATGCGGATTCGACCCTGGTGTGTCGGGTATCTACACAGCCTATGCGGCAAAACATCACTTCGACGAAATCACTCATCTCGACATCGTGGACTGCAATGCCGGTAATCATCATAAAGCTTTCGCCACAAACTTCAATCCAGAGATTAACATTCGCGAGATAACACAGAAAGGACTCTACTACAAGGATGGTGAGTGGATTGAAACCGAACCGCTTGAGGTGCATAAGGCGCTGACATATCCTAACATTGGCCCCAGAGAGAGCTATCTGATGCATCACGAGGAGCTAGAATCGCTTGTGAAGAATTATCCCACCATCCGGCAGGCACGCTTCTGGATGACATTCGGACAGCAGTATCTCACCTATCTCGATGTTATTCAGAACATCGGCATGAGCCGTATCGACGAGATAGTATATGAGGCACCGCTTGCTGACGACAGTGGCAAGACAGCCAAAGTGAAGATTGTGCCGCTGCAGTTCTTAAAGGCAGTGTTGCCTAATCCGCAAGACCTTGGCGAGAACTACGATGGCGAGACAAGCATTGGATGCCGCATACGTGGAATTAAAGACGGCAAGGAACACACCTACTATGTGTACAACAATTGTAAACACCAAGATGCCTACGAGGAAACAGGCATGCAAGGGGTGAGCTACACTACAGGAGTGCCGGCAATGATAGGTGCGATGATGTTCCTCAAAGGTATTTGGCGCAAGCCTGGTGTGTGGAATGTGGAAGACTTCGACCCAGATCCATTCATGGAGCAACTTAATATCCAAGGCCTCCCATGGCATGAGGTATTCGACGGAGATCTTGAACTATAGTACAACAAAACAGATTAACATAATAATATAATAACTATGGCAAAGAAAGAAGTAGTAGAAGGGGCAGTAAACCCTAATTCTGAAAAGCTGAAAGCCTTGCAGGCAGCAATGTCGAAGATAGAGAAAGACTTCGGCAAGGGCTCGATTATGAAGCTGGGCGACGAGAGAATAGACAATGTGGAGGTTATCCCGACTGGCAGTATCGGACTCAATGCCGCGCTCGGTGTTGGTGGATACCCTAAGGGAAGAATCATCGAGATATATGGTCCTGAGTCATCGGGTAAGACGACGCTTGCCATCCATGCTATTGCAGAAGCCCAAAAGGCTGGAGGCATAGCTGCATTCATCGATGCCGAGCATGCCTTCGACCGTTTCTATGCATCAAACCTCGGTGTCGATACCGACAACCTTTGGATATCACAGCCCGACAATGGCGAGCAGGCGCTTCAGATTGCCGACCAGCTAATCAGTTCGTCGGCTATCGATATCCTCGTCATCGACTCTGTCGCAGCACTCACACCGAAGAAAGAAATCGATGGTGAGATGGGCGACAGTGTGGTAGGACTGCAGGCACGACTGATGAGCCAGGCACTGCGCAAGCTGACAAGTACTATATCGAAGACAAAGACCACCTGTATCTTCATCAACCAGTTGCGCGAGAAGATCGGCGTCATGTTCGGCAATCCCGAGACTACGACAGGTGGCAACGCCCTGAAATTCTATGCTAGTGTGCGTATCGACATCCGTAAGACCGGACAGATAAAAGATGGCGACAATGTAGTAGGAAGTCAGGTGCGTGTGAAAGTGGTCAAGAATAAAGTGGCGCCACCATTCCGCAAGGCAGAGTTTGAAATTACCTTTGGCGAAGGCATCTCTAAGACGGGTGAACTCGTTGATCTCGGTGTGGAATACGGCATTATCAAGAAGAGCGGCTCGTGGTTCTCCTACGATGACACCAAACTTGCACAAGGTCGCGATGCCACCAAGCAACTGCTTGCCGACAATCCAGAGCTTGCCGATGCCATCGAGGCTCAAATCATGGAAGCAATAAGTGACAGCAACGCATAACGGCTCACTGGTTACATAGCAAATAAACAAGAGACAAAGGAAGTCCTTCGTGCCGTGATATTTTAGCACGCGAGCGACTTACCTTTGTCTCTTGTTTTTTATTTCAATTTGTTTGTCTGCCGTTGAATGAGATGTGTGTTGTGGCAGCAGGATGGCCATCGACGATAGTCTCAGCGTTGATGTTGAGGAAGTTTGTCTCGCGGTTGTTGTAGCAGTCGATTTTTATCACCCCGTCGTCATCGGTGCGCATAGCAGGATTCCAATAGAGTGTGCGACGGGCATCGTCGTAAGCCTCAACGGGTATTTCGTCGGGGTAGAGTGGCGAGTAGAACTCAGCGGGACGGGTGTAACCCTGTATCACGGTATAGCGTATGCCTTTGGTGGGTTTATAGTTCTTGTTGGGGTTGAACCCTCGCCGCATGGTAACGTCGCAGCGAACGTAAGGCTTGTCAAGGTTGGCATAGTTGACGCTGTCGTTGTCGGGGTTAAGGCCTTCGTTGTAGGTATTGTCCCAGTATGTCATCGATCGTTCGTTTGTGGCGCGGTAGGTATCGCTGTCGAAACGGTATGAAGTTAAACCCGAGCGCTCAGTATAGAGCAATGCTTTTTCGATGGCGTCGATGTATGTATTGAAGAAGAACCGCTCCATGGTGCGTCCGTCGATGCTATAGCGCATGGGCACTGTGCCGTAGTTGTCGCCGGCACGGTCGATCTTGTTATTTGTCAGATGAAGGATATATCCGAAGTCGTTGGCTGTTGCCACGCCGTCGTCACGTAACTTGTCGATGATCTGTCGTATGTCGTAGTATGCTATGATGTCGCGCTCAAAAGCCTCGGTGCGTTTCTGAGCAAATTGTTTCTTGCGCTTTGCGTTCACAGTCACCTCGTCGATCATTTGCACATCGTCATCAGGGACATAGTCGTCGTCATTGTTGATGGTATTGGCGAATGCGGTGCTATCGACGGGTTCGTCCCATACTGGGTTTGTCTCGTGTGTGTCAAGTATGCGTGGCTCGGGTTGGAAAGATCTGAATAGCATGACGTCTGACATGCGATTGTATTTCTTCCCCTCCTTGCGTGTCTGAATGAGAGCCTCCATGTCGCCTTCGAAGTTCTCGAGAGGTATGCTGAAATCGCCAAGCGAATCAGTCTCTGTGGTTGACGATATCTTCACGTTTTCGCCATTCGCCAGTACCGACACACCCAAATCGCGCTGTGTGCCGCGGAACATCGACTTGACGTGTCCGTAAAGTGTGAGTTGAGTCTCAGGCAGATATTTCGGTGTGAAGGTTTTCAAACCGAACTCAGTGTCGAGATCGTACTTCCGCCATCCGCGTATAATCATCAGGTTGTCGAGCAACTTGCGAAGTCTGAGAGAGTTGTCGGTGAAGTAATATCCAGGTTGGTTTATATATCCGCGCAGCTCCGATGTAAGCAACAGGTCGGTCTCTATTGTGTTGTCGTACTTTGCATAGTCGGTTTCGGCTCCGTCTCTCACTGCCACCGACACCTCGGCATTGCTCACTGGGTTGCCCTGACTATCGGTGAGGCGTAGCTGACATTCCACTTTCTGGAACGGTCGGTAGGTCTCGGCATTGGTTGTAGTGGATATCTTCATGCCGTTGTCAGCGTGGCGCATGTAGCAGAACCTGTCGGCAAGGGTTTTACCGTTGGCATCGATTATGGCCAGACGTATTACTCCCTCGGGGAGCGACTCGTGGGGTATTCGTATCTGCTTTGTCGAAGAGTTGTCGAAATCGACTGGGACATAGGTGAGCGGTATTCCTTGTGAGAAGATGAACAGTGCGATGTCGGTTTTCTCAGCAGCGCCACTGCGCGTTACCTTAACGTCGATTTCGTCGTTTCGCATCGTTGCCCCCATCACTATTCCTTCGTTCTCGGCGGCAGGTAACGTGAATTTGTGAGTAGAGCCTTTGTATTCAATCTCCACCTGAGTGGGCTTATCGCCTGGGGTATAGACAAAAGTACCCATGCCATCATGTATTGTGCTTATGGGCAGCGTGCGCTCGCCATTCTCCGAAAGGAGGTATCCGTTCACGTTCACCCATCCCTCATCTTCGCTTAGTGTCTCAAACCCCACCACCGACGGCAATCCTTTTATCAGTCGTCCTCCTTCAGGGAAGAAGCGAGCTGTGATTTTCTTCACCTTCTCCACTGGGCGTTGCTTCATGCTCTTGTCCATGTGGTAATGGGCTATTGATCGTGGCTCATCGGCTGTTATGCGTTTTCGATAAACGGGGAAGGTTCGTGAGAAATATTGCGCTTCGTCGGTGGCAAGCATCCATTTGGTATATGCCCTCACTTCGTAGTAGCCTGTGAAATAGCGCCCCACAAGCGATATCTGACCTGTGCCGACACCGTTTTCAATCTTGATGATCTGTTGGTCGACGATATTTCCGAGCTGGTCGAGCAAA
Source organism: uncultured Prevotellaceae bacterium (assembly GCA_902783625.1). Lineage (GTDB taxonomy): Bacteria > Bacteroidota > Bacteroidia > Bacteroidales > Bacteroidaceae > Prevotella. The sequence continues at coordinate 2,238 of CACZRN010000013.1, read as the reverse complement.
TCTACATACAGCGGTCGGCTGATGTTAGAGGGTTTATTGTCGTCGGCAGTGACGAGATAAGCCTTAAACCAAATGGTGTCGCCCTGATAGTAACTGGTGTTGTCGAAATGCAAGTGCACTTTCTCTCGCGGGAACAATCTTGCAAAGTTCTCAGCTTGAGCGAAAAGGCGGTCGAAAGCATTATCTGCCTGAGCAGTCGCCGTAAGGGGCAACAACATCAGGCAGATAACTATAAGGTTTTTTTTCATAAGTGAATTTTAGGTTTGTGTGGCTATTCTGACATGTTATCAGAGCGGTGCGAAGACAAATGTCCGCAGCACCCAATAGCAGGCTATTCCGGCAAGGTATCCTACAAACGCTATCCACGTGATATGCTTCAGATACCATCCGAACGTAATCTTCTCAAGTCCCATCACAACCACACCTGCTGCTGAGCCGATGATGAGCATCGATCCTCCCACACCTGCACAGTATGCCAGTAGCTGCCAGAATACTCCGTCGACAGCCATGTCGCCAGCAGCTTGCACTGGGTACATGCCCATGCATCCTGCCACGAGCGGGACATTATCAACTATCGACGACAGCACTCCGATGATACCTGTAACGAGGTAGTGGTTGCCTTCGAAGGTGACATCGAGACCTTTACCAAGTGCCTCGAGTACACCGATTGTCTCCAGACATCCCACAGCCATAAGAATACCGAGGAAGAAGAGTATTGTTGACATGTCGATGCGTGCCAGCATGTGGCTCACACGCTTCTGCATGGCACCACGTTCTTCCACTTCCGACAGGTTGTGATAAAACACCTCTGTCACAGTCCATAACACTCCAAGCACAAGAAGTATTCCCACAAACGGAGGCAGATGTGTAAGACTCTTGAACACTGGCACGAACATCAGTCCGCCCACACCAAGGAAGAATATCGTCTTGCGCTGCCCTGTAGTAAGGCTGCTTGCCGCCACAGCGCGCTGTTGTTGGGCAGAGAATGTCAGCTCACCCTTAAGCATGAACGACATGATGTAAGCGGGGATTACCATCGAGATGACCGACGGGATGAAGATTTCGCTTATCACACCGGCAGCGGTTATCACACCTTTGTTCCACAGCATGATGGTGGTCACATCGCCGATGGGTGAGAATGCCCCTCCCGAATTAGCTGAGATGATGACAAGCGATGCATAGATGATGCGATCCTTGTGCTCGTTGACCAGCTTGCGCAGAATCATCACCATCACTATCGATGTGGTGAGGTTGTCGAGGATGGCCGAGAGGAAGAAGGTCATGAATGCTATCTTCCACAGCAGTTTCCGCTTGCTTGTTGTATGGAGTGTGTCGCGTACGAAATTGAACCCCCCGTTTTGATCAACAAGCTCAACGATTGTCATCGCTCCCATAAGGAAGAATAATGTCGTTGACGTGCTTCCCAAGTGGCGCTCTATTTCTTCGCTCACCACCAGAGCCTTCATGTGGCCCACTGCAGCAGTGATGTACTGTCCGGGATCAATCATAAAAAGCGTCCAGCACACTACAAACATGAGTAGCGCGATGGCTGCTTTGTTAATCTTTGTGACACTCTCTATGGCTATGAAGAAATAGCCGATGACGAACGCTGTTATGATAGCGATGGTAAGTGTTGTCATTTCTGATTTATTTCTTTATTACAAATCTTTTATTGAATGAAGACATTTCTGTTTCTTCATCCTTTTATTTGTGCCCTACGCATAACAAGGCATGAGGGCGACAGTTTTTTTCGTTTTTCTTTTTTATTTACTTTGCCTTTGCAGCGGCTTTTGCAGCTTTTTCGGCAGCCTTCTGGGCTTTTTGCTGTGCTTTTGCGGCTTTTTCGGCAGCTTTTTGAGCTTTTTCGCGAGCTTTGGCTTGCTTTTCTTGAGCTTTCTGACGCTTTTTAGCTTCTTTTTCGCGCTTTTTTGCTTCCTTTTCACGCTTCTTAGCTTCTTTTTCGCGTTTCTTAGCCTCTTTCTCCTTCTTCTTCATCTCCTTTTCCTTCTTCTTGGCTTCTTTCTGAGCCTGAGCCTCTGCTTTGCGGGCTTCTTCTTGCTGCTTCAGGAACTCTGGATCGTTTTGAGGATCAAGCACGCCATTCTGAGCGGCTGCTTCAACACCGTTCATAGGCTGATTCTTCACGTCTTGGGCATTTGCTGCCTGGGCGTTCAGCATAAGGCTTATAGCCATAAGGCCGAACAATTTCATCTTGTTACTCTTCATAATAGCTATTAT
>CACZRN010000012.1 GCA_902783625.1 uncultured Prevotellaceae bacterium | reverse complement strand
TGGGGGATTCGAACCCCCGGTACGGTAACCCGCACGGCAGTTTAGCAAACTGCTGGTTTCAGCCACTCACCCAAACTTCCTTACCGGACAGGTTTCCTTGCCGAAGCATCTCTTTCGAAAACGCTGTGCAAAGGTAAAGCGATTTTTTCATACTTCCAAATGTTTTGGAATATTTTTTGAAAATATTTTCCTTGCAAGCCGTTTTTCCGACCGATGAGAGCCTTTAAAGAAGCGTGTCAATGCATGTTCTCATCGATGAAGTAGAGAGGCATCAGGTCTTTCACACTATCAACCATATATACTCCCTTCGTGCCGTAGAGCAGGATGCGCATAGGAGCCTTATAGCGGTCTTCTATCTCGAGCATTACTTGTCGGCATGAGCCACACGGCGTCACTGGGTCGGGCATAAGTCCGTTTACATTCTTTGCGGCTATTGCTATCGCGGTGATGCGGTGCTCGGGCTGCTGGGCTTGAGCGGCGAAGATAGCGGTACGCTCGGCACACAACCCTGAGGGAAAAGCCGCATTCTCTTGATTCGCGCCAATGACTATCGAGCCGTCATCGAGTCGCAATGCAGCACCCACATTGAAATGGCTATACGGCGTATAGCTGTTGCGTGTGGCACCAATAGCTTCATAAACGAGTTCGCGATCGTCGATGTCGAGTTCGTCGAGTTGACAGAACTTGATATTGATTTCAATTTTCAGATTATCCATTTATGATTGTTTTGGATTGTTTCGGTTATTCGTTTTCTTTCACTTCGTCGGTTTCGAAGGCACCCATGTCGGGCAACTCCTTACGCTTCTTACCCTGACGGTCGGCATCAGCAGCGGTAAGTGGATTTGCGGTTCCCACCGCCAAACTTGTGGGTTTGAGGTGGAAATCGTAAACAAGATTATCGATGTCGATATTTACAAAATTCTTCGCACCTCCTATCACCGTATCTTCGGGGTTCTCATAGATAACATCGGCAAGGAAAACACTGTCATCTGTCTCAATCTTCGGAGTGCGGAGCAGGCAGTGATCGAAGTAATAATTGAATGCTACAAGGCTATCCTCAGATTCGCCCATCAGCTGGTCGTCAGCATATCCGGTGACGATACTATTCTGACAGATAAACGACAACAACGGTCCTTCGGTTGAGGTGAATCGCATGGCGACGCCTCGATTAGCGTCGAAGGGATAGAACTGCGCAAATGTTGAGTTATTTATCAGCGCCCAGCCTCCGAATATGGCAATACAATCGCCTAGGGTATTGGTCAGCTGGCAGTTGTTCACCGTAACTCTGCAATTGTGAGCAATCAACCCATAACCCTGACAATTGTGAATAGTGCTCGACTCGAGGATAAGTTTGTCTTTAGTGACATCGGCAGAGTCGGCCACTATACCGTCGAAAGTGCTGTGTATGTCGGTGAACGTGATACGGTTGCCATATGATTTCTCAAGCAGATGAATACCTCGCCACTGACCTGTCACACGGTCGTAAGGCAAGTAATCAAACATATGGTCGATGCGATCACCACGCAACACAATCTCTTTCCCCGCTTCGCCATTACATAGCAGTCGGCCGGCAACCTCAATACCAGCATCGGCGTGAAAGTAGAGTGTGGTAGCCGGGGCGATGGTGAGTGTTGCTCCTTCGGCAACGGTTATACCTTTATATATTACTACCGGCTTCTCTGAAGCGATGGTAGTGTCGCGCTCCACCTGAAGCCCCCCTCGCAAAATAGTTGCATTCCAAGCTACGGTCTCGAGTTTCACGCGCTGCTCTACCCCACTCTCAAGGCTGAACACGATGTTGTCCTCAATCATTCTTGGCTCGTCGGTAATTCCAAGAGGCGATGTAAGTTCAACGAAAACACGAATGCTGTCTTTGTTTGGAATCTCGACGTTGAACACCTGATATCCTTCTGTAGGACCGAGATATGTTCCGTCGACATTCACTCGATAACCCGTCTGATTGCCTTTCTCGAGCTTAATGTTAGCGCATCGGATGCCGTCGCCCGAACGGTTGTACACCCAGAATGAGTGGGTTGGCGTGCCAATGGTTGAGAATGTGGTGTCGAGACGGATAGTGTCTTCCGAGAACGACAACGTGTTTTTCGGCGACGTGGTGTAGGAATCGTCGTCGGCACACGAGCTGACAACGAAAATAGCTGCCAGCAGTGAGAGTATTATTAGCGAAATTTTATTCATTTTACTCTCTTTATAACGCAAAGATAGCAATTTTATTATAATTGGCAAAGAAAATCGCAACTTGAATAAAGGCATTGTGACAAATATGTCGGGCACATTCGTTTTACAAGCAAAAATTTGTTTAAGACGATACCTGCTTTATCACTTTTGAGCGAAAAGAAAATCCGGCTTCGTAAGTCGGTGATTATCTGTGCGTTATTAACCCAATGCTTTAATGCCGTTAAAGAGCCCAGTTAATGCCATTAAAGTGCCCATTTAATGCGATTAACCCAATGCTTTATCAAACACGTCAAAATATGCAATGAAAAATCCGATGCCGACAAGGCGTTTCCCATCCCCTCATTAACCGCATCAAATCGGCTTCGGTAATGTCAATACATTATAAAAATAACGCCACATTTATTAAACTTTCAAAAATCAGCAGCAGTTTTTTGGGCAAAACTATGCAACTTTGCTTTTTATTCTTAACTTTGCACGTTGATAATTCGACGATAATGACAGAGATTGTTTCAAGATATTTTCCCGAGTTCACTGCTCGCCAACATGAGCAAATCGACATGATGATGCAACTCTATCGCGAATGGAATGCGAAGATAAATGTCATCTCGCGGCGCGATATCGACAATCTCTATGAGCATCATGTGCTCCACTCTCTGGCTATCGCCCGATTTGTCAGCTTTCGCCCCGGCACTCGTCTGCTCGACTTCGGCACGGGAGGAGGCTTTCCAGGCATCCCGCTGGCAGTGGCGTTTCCAGAGTGTCACTTCCGCCTTATAGATGGCACGGGTAAGAAAATTCTCGTAGCAAACGAGGTGGCCAAGGCTTTGGGACTGACGAATGTCGAAGCGGTGAAGATGCGCGGTGAAGACGAGAAAGGAAAATACCACTTTGTGGTGTCGCGCGCAGTAATGCCGCTACCCGATTTGCACAAAATCGTAAAGAAGAATATCTCCGCTGAGCAAAACAACGCGATTGCAAACGGAATAATCTGCTTGAAAGGCGGCAACATCGACGAAGAGACACGACCATTCGGACAAAAAGTGAAGAAACAGGACATAAGCCTGATTTACGACGAGGAGTGGTATAAAGAGAAATATGTAATATACATGCCGATATGATGGTAGTAAAGACATTTGTGTGCAACATGCTCGATGAGAACTGCTACGTTGTCTCCGATGATAGCCGCGAGTGCATCATCATCGATTGCGGAGCATTCACCGATGAAGAGAAACGAGCAATTGTCGACTACATCACGAGCGAGAATCTTAAGCCCGTGCATCTGATTGCAACTCATGGGCATCTCGACCACAACTTCGGCAACAAAATGGTGTACGACACATATTCACTGAGAGTGGAAGTAGGAAGCGCCGACGTGGCGATGATAGGGAATGCGAGGAAGCATGCAAAGAGTTTCTACCACTACGATCTCGGCTACGACCTCCCGCCAGTGGGAAATACCATCACCGATGGCGACATAATCACTTTCGGCAATCATAGCCTTGAGGTGATTTCAACGCCAGGACACTCTGCCGGTTCGGCGTGTATATACTGCAAAGAGGAAAACATGCTGTTCAGCGGCGACACGCTGTTTCGCACATCTATCGGGCGTACCGATTTGGGAGGCGGCAGCATGATGCAGATAATACAGAGCCTCAGACGTATAGCACAACTGCCTGACAACACAACGGTCTATCCCGGTCACGGCATAAAAACCACTATCGGCTACGAGCTCAAATTCAATCCGTTTATGGATAGATAGAAACAATCGCCTATGGACGGAAAGGAAAAGATAATTCTCGGCATCGACCCTGGCACCAATGTGATGGGTTACGGGCTTATCAAGGTTGTGGGAAACAAGGCCAGCATGGTGGCAATGGGAGTGGTTGACCTAAGGAAGATGAGCGACCCCTACCTGCGACTGGGACATATATTCGAGCGTGTGACAGGCATCATCGAGGCGTATCTGCCCGATGAAATGGCAGTAGAGGCACCGTTCTTCGGCAAAAACATACAATCGATGCTCAAACTCGGACGTGCACAAGGCGTGGCAATAGCAGCAGCCATTCACCACGACATACCAATACACGAGTATGCTCCGCTGAAGATAAAAATGGCAATAACGGGGAATGGCTCAGCGTCGAAAGAACAAGTGGCGGGCATGTTGCAACGGCTACTGAATATCGACAACGAAGAAATGCCGAAATACATGGATGCTACCGATGCACTCGGAGCCGCCTACTGCCACTTCATGCAAATGGGCACACCAACATCCGACCGCCATTACAAGGGCTGGAAGGATTTCATTGCAAAGAACAACCAACGAGTGAAAGGCTGAAGGCAAACAAATGCCAAATGCCACAAAAAGTATAAAATGAACAATTTTTATATAAAATGAAAAAACTATTCACAACGATGCTTCTCGTGAGCATCTTCGCCGTTCAGGCACAAAGTCAGGAAATCTACAAAGAGGTGAAACGCCTAATGCAGACATTCGAAAACATCTCATCCGACACAAAACGCGACATTCAGGAGCGCAAGGTTGCTGTGTTCAAGGCTGATGCCCTTTATTATCTTATTGATAAGGCTGGTATGACAGATGGATTCACTGAGTATCAACTCGGACAGCAGGCCGACGCCATGATTGAGTTCGTCAACTTATACGTAAAGAAACTGCAAAGTGCTGGCAAGAATGAGCGCAAAGCGATTATGGCCCGCTTCAAGAACGCAACGATGAACAATGCACTCTTCGGCGATATGGAGAAGGAAGTCGTTTACGGATATGTCGACAACGAGAACTTCATCACACAATTCTCTATCGACACCAACTGGATCGACGCACTGAAGGAAGTGAAGCGTTAATCGTAGGACGTCTTCATTGATCCTGAATCATCACATCAGTCATAAGACAAAAATCACAGCATCTGCTCCCGTTTATTTTTGGTTATCGCCATCGGGAGCAGATGTTTTATCATTTAGATGAACCAAAAGCAGAGATGCATGTGCACCCCTGCTTTCGTTTTTTTATTACAAGACACGCATTAGCGGCAACTATCTGTCGATACTTACGAGCTTATATTGCTTTGAACCAAGACCGATAGCAGCAGCGTGATCAATGGTCAGCGTGCCGTGTTGGCGATTAATACGTTCAACAAGCGGACGGTTGTCGTTGCCTTCACTCGGTTGCATATTGAAAACAATATCGACACAAGCCTGATCAAGTGCCACAGGATCGAGACTTGCCAAGATACCATAATCTTTCATTTTCACTGGTTCAGGAGATGCAACACAATCGCAATCGACGGTCATATTATTCATCACGGCAATATAAAGAATCTTCTTTCCGTTGTCGAAATAATCGTGAACCGCTTGTGCAGCAGCAGCCATCGACTCGAGGAATCCGTCTTGGTTTTCAACATGCCCCCACATTCCCTCTACCACTTCCTGATAACCGGCAGTGTGGATATTTGCCTTTCCGTTGGCTGAAGCGACTCCAATACTAGCATTCTTTAGTACTCCGCCTAGTCCACCCATAGGATGCCCCTTGAAGTGTGCAAGATTAATCATAAAGTCGTAATTCTTAATATGCGAACCCACAATATCGTACTTAATATGGCGAGTATCCTTAACAGGTATCTTTATCTCACCTTCCTCGTCCATAAGGTCAACACGAAAGAGAGGTGAAAACCCATGCTCGCGTATTGTCTCCCAATGCTCCTTAAAAGTGTTACGTTTTCCGCCATAGGCTGTGTTACACTCAACAATGGTCCCATTTACCTTTTCCACTAAATCTTTTATCAACTCGGGCTTCAGATAATTAGGATTACCCGACTCGCCAGTGGATATCTTAACAGCCACACGTCCTTTTGCTTTTCGCCCTAAAGCCTCATAAATCTTAACAAGCGATGATGGAGTAATCTGCCGAGTGACGTAAACGACAGAAGCTTTCTTCGAAGAACCATCTTCAGATGCACTTGTCAGTTCCTTTGTCGGCCGCTGACTGCACGACACAAATGCAAGCATGGCAATCAACATGCCTGGAATAAATAGCTTTTTCATATTACACTTTTTATTTTCATTCAACATTTATCATCTCACTAACTGCTTCACGGAAATAACGCGGCAGCGAATCGTTAATGGCATAATACTTGGGTAGTTCTATAGCAAATTCGTCAACCTTGCCATCAATAAGCAACGATGACAACAGCAAGTCGGCTGCTACCTGACGAGTATCATCGCGGCGAAGAGCGTACTTCAATCTTTCTTTTGTGGTATTACCAATACGCGGATCTACACCAAGCGAGCGCAAGAGGCTATCGCGATGAAGCAAAAGAAAATGCACATCGCTTCCTACAGGCAGCACATCTTCACCTTTTATATTAATAGGAATTGTAAAAAGGCTGTCACCCAACTGCCCCGACACAGCCATAGAATATATCCGCAAAGTCGTCAAAGATTTATCTATCTCTCTAGTATTCCTACCGACATCAATCACATCGGCAGCCCTACCTGCAAGTATGAGTCGCTCGGAACGAACACGATGATGATATACATCGGAAGCATCGGTTAACCCCCATAGCAATATAATAGGGATAATTATCAACGTAAGGTCAACCCATAACGACTTCAAAAACTTGAATTTCTCCGTGTCCTTAGTTGGGATGCTCGACATCTGACGGCAGAACCACACACCAAAGAGAAAGAGGAGAGTCAACAGTGAAGCTACAACAATATACGACAGACGCACATTTGTTTCAGGACGCAACAAGACAAGCAACGAAAGAAGCAGTATTGAAGGGAAAAATGTAAGGCCAAAACCAACAGTACGCAACCCCGTCACAGCGACGATAAACAGATGTATCAAATACATCACCAATGTTATAAGTATCGCACCAATGGTGTCATCATAATGAGTCTTGCCCTCTGCAAGCATATTCTGCACCACATAGAGAATGTCGCCTTCGTAGAAGAAAAGGAAAAGAAATGTTGTCACCACGAAGAACAACGTTGTTAATATGCGAGATAATGTCGTCACCTACTGATTCGAATTGTTAATCCTTGCGAAAAATATGATATTATCTTCCTTCATCTCACACTACAACTTTTTCAGCACCATAGCCGAGCGTGCTGGTATGTAGAGCTTCAGCCACTCCTTATGATCGGTCACATAAAGTGGGTCGTAAGCAGTGAAGTGCGTAATGCTGTCATCATTGAGCCCGTTTCCACCAAACTCCTTTGCATCGGTATTGAGCACCACCTCGTAAGCACCTGTCGGCACAAGCAATCCATAATCAGTAAACGAACGCGACGGAGAGAAATTGAAAACAAACAATAATGTGCCACGACGGAATGCAAGCACCTGATCGGAGTCGTTGTGCCATATCTCAGTGACTGCAGTAGATATGAATCGCGGTTCACTCTTAATCACTTCGAGCATCTTACGATCGAAGTCGCCAAGCCAATGATAACAAAGCTCATGATTGTCAACCAGATTCCACTGACGTCGAGCATACTTATGGCTCCATCCGTTGCCTTCACGGGGGAAGTCAATCCACTCAGGATGTCCAAACTCATTACCCATGAAATTAAGGTAGCCGCCATTCATCGCAGCTGCTGTTACCAATCGTATCATCTTGTGAAGTGCCAAGCCACGATTTGCCCTTTCGTTCTCGTCACCCTTCTTAAAATGCCAATACATATCGGCATCGATAAGTCGGAATATTATGGTCTTGTCGCCTACAAGTGCCTGGTCATGGCTCTCGCAATAGCTGATGGTCTTCTCATCAGCTCGGCGATTCTTTACTTCCCAGAATATCGAACTCGGTTTCCACTCTTCATCGGATTGTTCCTTGATAGTCTTAATCCAATAATCGGGGATATTCATCGCCATACGGTAGTCGAATCCGAAGCCTCCATCCTCGTATTTTGCCGCAAGACCAGGCATTCCACTCACTTCCTCGGCAATGGTGATGGCACGTGGGTTAACCTCATGAATCAGACGATTGGCAAGCGTCAGATAGCATATTGCATTATCGTCTTCACCACCATTGAAATAGTCACCATAATCGCAAAACGCCTGTCCGAGACCATGACTGTAATAAAGCATCGAAGTGACTCCGTCGAAACGGAAGCCGTCGAAATGGAATTCCTCTAACCAGTATTTACAATTCGACAATAAGAAGTGTAGTACTTCATCCTTTCCATAATCGAAACACAGCGAGTCCCAAGCCGGGTGCTCACGACGGTCACCAGCGTAGAAATACTGACACGGGTCGCCTGCCAGATTGCCTAGTCCTTCGTTCTCATTCTTCACAGCATGCGAATGCACGATATCCATTATCACTGCCACGCCCTGTCGGTGAGCAGCATCGACAAGCGATTTGAGTTCATCAGGAGTGCCGAAGCGTGATGAAGGAGCGAAAAATGAGCTGACATGATAACCGAACGAACCATAATAGGGATGCTCCTGAATGGCCATAATCTGTATGCAGTTATATCCGTCGGCAACAATACGCGGCAACACCTTGTCGCGGAACTCAACATATGTGCCCACCTTCTCTTCATCTTGCGCCATACCTACATGGCACTCATAAATAAGCAGCGGGCTCTTCTTCGGCGAAAAGCTGTTGCGCTTCCACACATATGGAACTGCCGGGTTCCACACCTGTGCCGAGAATATCTTTGTTGTCTCGTCTTGGACAACGCGTGTAGCCCATGCCGGGATACGCTCACCTTCTCCCCCATTCCATCTTACCAGCATCTTGAAAAGGTCGCCATGATGAAGTGCCTTATCAGGAAGCTTAAGCTCCCAGTTATCGGTGCCTGCTATGCGTTTGGCACGATACTCGTCAGTAGGCTGCCAAGAGTTGAAATCGCCAATGAGGAAAATATCTGTAGCATTTGGTGCCCATTCGCGAAACACCCATCCACGCGGCAACTTATGAAGTCCGAAATACTTATGGCCATTGGCAAAATCGCTCAATGTCCTGCGACCATTGCGAGTTAGTTGTTTGATTTTCCACTCGGCATGGTCGTGCCTACCCCTGATTGCCTCTTCGTATGGTTCAAGATATGCATCTTTGGCCACAAGTCCTATGTGCTTAATCTTACGCATAACAAATATCTAATTTACAAAATAGCTAATTAACGGAGGAACGAAGAACTATAATCTTCTATTTATCCTCAAATCGGCGGCCATTAACATAGTTGCCTCGTTTCACCACCTTTCCGTCGCGGTCTTTCTCAACGAATGGCCCATGACGGCGGTCGTTCGCGTAGGTACCCTCAAATCGGGTGCCGTCGCTCTTCTCCTCAATAGCCCTACCCTCACGCTTGCCGTTTTTATACATCCCGCGGAAGCGCCCTTTGTCGGCATAGTGGATAATTATCTCTCCGTCGGGCTTGCCATTGGCAAACGTGCCCTCGAATATATCGCCATTGTGCTTCACAAGCTTGCCCTTGCCATGTTCTTTATCGGCAAGCCACTCACCAGTGTACACGTCGCCGTTCTTCCAAGTGAACGTGCCGTTGCCACTCTTGTCGCCATCTTTGAAATGCCCAGCATAAGTGTCACCGTTGGCAAAGCGGAAGATACCCTCACCAGTACGCTTGCCTTGAACATAAGTGCCTTCATAAGAGTCGCCGTTGGCAAAGCGATAAATGCCTTTGCCATGTTGAAGGTCGTTCACCCAGTCGCCGGTATATTGATCGCCGTTGGCATAGTTGTTAGTACCCTTACCTTGGCGCACGTCCTTCAACCACATACCGTCGTACGAAGTGCCGTCGGCCCAGTCGAATACACCCTTTCCGCTCTTCTGGTCTGCCTTCCACTGCCCATCGTAATACGCACCTCCGGCATAGGTATAGCGCCCCTTTCCCTGACGCTTGTCTTGTTGCCAAGTGCCCTCATAGCGGTCGCCGTTGTAGTAGTACATTATGCCGTGTCCTTGCTGCTGATCGCGGAACCAGAGCCCTACATATTTATTATTGTTTGAGAAATAATATGTGCCCTGTCCGTGCTGATGGTCCTGAAACCACTCGCCTTCGTATTTCTCACCGTCGGCAAAGGAGAATGTGCCTTTCCCCTGACGCTTTCCCTTGACGTACTCACCCTCATAAGTATCGCCGTTTTTCCACTTCGTGGACCCCTTGCCATAGGGATGGCCCGAGTACATCTCGCCTGTATATTGCCCTCCGTCGCGTGTTGTGCACGAGCCGAGAGTTATCTTCTGAGCATGGGCAGATAGTATAGATAGAAAAGAAAATATTACAAACTGATAAATATATTTTTTCATAATTTGCTTCAATTAATCAACAATTCAATTTACAAAAGTAAGAATAAAAACCGAAATACTCGCATTTTTGGGGCATAAAACACGATTAAAAAAACATAATAAAACATAAACCGCCAATAAAGAGGCTCTTATCCCACGGTTAAGAGGCATTTATGTCGCGGTTAAGAGGCTCTTATCCAGCGGTTAAGAGGCCTTTTAATAAATTGTTAATAATTAATAGGTTACGAAAACAAATTAAAAAAGCGTTTTGGCTTGCGCGGTTCATAGTTTTTTTGTAATTTCGCAAGCGATGAAGACAATAGCAATTATTCCGGCAAGATATCAGTCTACCCGCTTCCCGGGCAAGCCGTTGGCAGTGCTCGGAGGCACGACTGTCATTGAGAGAGTGTATCGCAGAGTTGAGAAATGCGTCGATATGGCTGTTGTTGCTACCGACGATGAGCGCATCTACGACCATGTGGAGGCGTTCGGCGGACGTGTGGTAATGACGAGTGATAAACATCGCAGTGGCACCGACCGCATCAACGAGGCGCTTCAAAAGATTGGCGGCGAATGGGATGTGGTGGTCAATGTGCAAGGCGATGAGCCATTTATTGCCCAGAGCCAGATTGAGGCGGTAGTAGAATGCTTCAACGATAAAAGTGTCGACATTGCAACTCTCGGCAAACCGTTCGCAACAATAGACGAGGTTGAGAACCAGAACTCCCCGAAAATAGCGCGCTCTCATCGTGGCTTCGCACTATATTTCTCGCGCTCGCCAATCCCATTCATTCGCGGGAAAGAGCGCAGTGAGTGGATTGATAACTTTCAGTTTCTCAAGCATATAGGATTGTATGCCTATCGTCCCGAAGTGTTAAGGGAAATTTCGGCGATGCCTCAGTCGCCCCTTGAGATTGCGGAGAGCCTCGAACAACTGCGATGGCTCGAGAACGGATATCGCATACAAGTGGCGCTCACTGATATTGAGACGGTGGGAATCGACACTCCCGACGACCTTCTACGCGCAGAGGAGTTTTTGGCTAAAGAACAAGAAAGATAACGTTAACCATATCGGCAACATAAACAAATAACTTCCTGAGTTTCAATACCCAGGAAGTTATTTTATTATAATAATCTTTGCTTTACGCTCTAAACTTTATTCTCGCCACTCGTTTCGTTGCGTCATCTACCGCGAAGCGATTATCTGTTCGCATGCCTACAACCCATGCTATGCGCCCTTCGCCATCGGCAACAATAAGCTGGCGACGTTTTTCAAATAGATTTTTATGATTGTCAGTCAAGAAATCGCTTAACAACCGCGTGCCTCGCATGCCATAGGGAACAAACCTATCGCCCTCTTTCACGCGACGCAACAAGAGCGGAAACGACATTTTATCAGCATCGAGAGTAACCTCATCGGGAAGCCTCGATGGGGTGAAATCCTCGCCGCAATCCTCAATAGAAACTTCAAAGATGCAACCTTCAGAGCATACATAACACCCTGGCTCGGGAATAATCATTTCATGGAATGACTCATCGTCAACCTCTTCAATTATCAGCATGCCCCGAGAGAGAAGCAACTGATGAGTTTTCGATTTCCATTCAAGCGTGTCTTGGGAATCAATACGCGAGAAAATTTCATCTACCTGTGCCGACGAAAACGAATACTTGCTGAGGATGGAGAACAACACATATTCGGGTGCGATTTCTTTTTTTAGAAGCGAAACATCTATTCTGTCATCGCTAAAAACACGTGCAACCGACTGCTCGATAGCGGAGTCGAAAACCATGCATGCTTGTCTAACATAATCAGCAGTACGTGAAATGTTTTCCGAGGCAGAAGGATTTATTGAGCGAAAAATTGGCAAGACACTGAGTCTTACTTTGTTGCGTTGTGCCTCATCTTCAAGATTAGATGAGTCAATAACGTAGCTTTGACCAATGCAATTAAGGTATTCCTCAATCTCTTTTCTCGAGCATCCGAGCATCGGTCGCGCCACACCATTTGCAAAGGGTGAGATACCGGCAAGACCATGAATTCCCGTACCTCGGACAAGATTCAAGATAACCGTCTCGGCAGAGTCTTCAAGATGATGCCCGACACATATATCGGCAGCTCCGATGTCGTGAGCAAGCCGACGAAACCAATCGTAACGCAAGTCACGGGCAGCCATCTCTATGCTCACATGCCGCAGCGAGGCAAACTCACGAGTGTCGAAATGCACAAGATGCAGTTTGATGCCACATTCCTGACAAAGACTGCGACAAAACTCTTCATCGCGATCTGACTCATCGCCACGCAAATGGAAATTGCAATGGGCTGCTTCCACTCTATATCCAAGTTGGCGAAGTGCCAAGAGCAGACATACGCTATCGGCACCGCCCGACAATGCCACAAGGTGCAGCGACTGCTTGTCGATTGGGCAATGGCTGTCAATATAGTTGGATATTTTTATTAGGAATCGGTCCATTATTCGTAATGAAATACTATTATTCAACGTAAAGCACGAGCCCCTTCAGGTACTCGCCTTCGGGATGATAAATGTTTATAGGATGGTCGGCGGGTTGATGCAGGAAATGCAGAATCCTCACCTGCCGACGTGCCTGAGCCGCAGCAGTGAACACGGCATTGCGGAAATGCATCATCGACACCACCTGCGAACAACTGAACGTGAACAGAATGCCCCCTTTGCGGATGCGTTCAAAGGCTTTCACATTGAGACGGGTATAACCTTTCAAGGCATTATGCAACGCACCACGATGCTTAGCAAAAGCAGGTGGGTCGAGAATTATCAGGTCATACTTATCTTTACAACCGTCGAGGAAACGGAAGGCATCCTCGCAGAAAGCGTCGTGGCGATTGTCATCGGGGAAATTCATGGCTACATTCTTGCGGGTAAGCTCGATGGCTTTAGCACTGCTGTCTACCGAATGAACCAAAGTAGCACCGCCCTTTAAAGCATAAACCGAAAAGCCTCCGGTATAGCAAAACATATTCAACACATTTTTCCCTTTCGAATAATTCTGTAACAGCAATCGGTTCTCACGCTGGTCGATGAAAAAGCCTGTCTTCTGTCCGCGAAGCCAATCAATGTGAAAGAGCAAACCATTCTCGCATGCTACATTGTCGCCAGCCGACCCGTAGAGATAGCCGTCGGTAGATGAGATGTCCTCAACAAACGGCAACGTGCCCTCGCTCTTGTAATAAATAGCCGTAATCGCATCGCCATATACACGGCGCAACGCGTCAACAATCATCTGTCTTGAGAGATGCATACCAATGCTATGCGACTGCATCACTGCGGTGTGGTTGTACATGTCGATAATAAGACCCGGCAATGAGTCGCCCTCTCCATGTACAAGTCTATATGTATTACCCTTATCCCCATCTGCCAGCCCTATGCTGCGACGCATGTTCAATGCCACGGTTATACGAGCAGTAAAGAAGTCGACACCGATCTCAACGTCGTCGAAAGCAAGCACTCTCACTGCTATAGACCCCTCTTGGAAATGACCAACAGCGATGAAGTCACCGCTAAAATCGACAACCCTCACCACATCACCCTCTGCTATGCCATCGTCGACTTTGGCTATTGCACCGGAAAATACCCAAGGATGAAACCTTCGGAGGCTTTCATCCTTGCCACGCTTTAGATATATTGTCTTATACATATTCACGGAATAACAAAATAACGGATTAATCTTTTGCTTCCTCTTCGCTCACTACAACATAGTCGCCCGACTCCCACAGCCGTTGGAACTCGTTGTACAGACGCAGGCATGCCCACGCATCGATGGCAGCATATTGTTGTTGTCGCGGGCTCAATTGTCGTGCTTCCCAGTTGCTGAGCTGCTCGCGCTTGCTGATTCTCTCGCCAAAGAAGTTGGCATACATCTTCCTTAGTCCGCGGTCCTCAATACCGAACCGCACAATCTCTTTTTGCAAATCGACAAAATGCCCAGGCTCAAAATCGACATCGTTGTGCAATCGCATCAGATCGTCAACAAGCGAGAGTCCAACGAGAGTCACCTCCTTTGCTGTCAGAAGATTCAACACCGACGGAGGTATGCCTATTCTGTTCAAACGAAACAGATAACACACTTCGTTCGTGGCAACCTGCAGCAGCGACACATTGTGAACTTCGCCTTTGCGGAATGTGGGACGCGTCTCTGTGTCAATACCCAATGTCGTTTCTTTCAAGAGACACTCAACAGCAGTCTCAGCAGCCGACAATGTATCAACGACAACAATCCTGCCATCAAACGCCACTGCTGGCATAGCAGCGATAGCCGACGCATCCATCTTCACATACAGTTTTTTCATATCCGCTGCGAAGGTAACCATTTATCCACAAATATGCAAATTTTTCGCTCTTTTACCACTTCTCTAGCCAGCCATTTGAACCCCAAGTTGACCACGCATGAAACATGTCTTGAGAATTTTGCTAGCAAATTTTTCATTAAAGAGCCCATCTAATTGCATTAAAAAGCCTCTTTATTCGAAATTTTGCTAGCAAAATTATATGAACGCTGCTTTTGAAAACAAAAAATATACGATTTCATTTCACATTACAATCAGGGGTTATACTTTCAAAAAGGCAGTAACAAGCCTTGCTTTTTCAGTTTTTCCATACAAAAAATTGTTTTATTAGAAAATAATTGTATTTTTGCATCCAAAACAAAAGAAATGGTTCCCATAAGAATGGGAAAGGACAATGTAACGAACCAGAAACAGACATTTTTCACTCCACAAATATGGCAAAGAAAAAGAGCAAGAACACTGTCAAGACTCCTCGCAAGGGATTTGCCGAGGCTCTTGGCTTTAAGAATATATTTAACAACGAGCGCACCGACTTCATCTTAGGCTTGCTGCTGTTTGTCGCATCTGTGCTTGTCACGATAGCAATGGTGTCGTACCTTACCACCGGAAAGGGCGACCAGAGCCTGCTTGAGAATCTGCGCCCGGGCGAGTGGCTCAACACCGACCGACAATTTCAAAACTATTGCGGCAGTTTCGGCGCAATAACGTCACATGTACTGATGACTCTCAACTTCGGACTGGCGGCGTTTGCCATTCCGCTGTTCTTCTTGTTGATGGCCATCAGGATGATGGGCATTTACAAGGTGAATCTCTGGAAATGGTTTCTGGCACTGGCGGTGACGATGATTTGGAGCAGTGTAGCAATGTCTAAGTTCCTCACTCCGTTCATGGGCGACCAGGTATTCAACCCCGGTGGCAAGCACGGACTGTTTTGCGTGCAGCAGTTGGAAAATGTCGCTGGCACGCCAGGTCTTGTAGCTATCCTTGCAGTCGTAGCACTCATTTTCCTGATTTTCCTAAGCACAGAAACGATAAACGTAATCCGCAAGGCGCTGAATCCTGTGAAATATCTGACTCAGAAGATAAGATTTACAATTGTCAACCCACGTGGTGATGAGGAAAACGATGACGAAAACGATAACGATGACGATAATATTAAAGTAGACGATGACGAGAACACTAAGGCTCAAGTTATCGATACTACCGACTTGAAACAGGATGTATTTAAAAAGCCTGAGCCCACGGAACACAAGAACAAGGGCTCAAAAAGTGCTGATGAACTGTTGGAGATAGAAAAAGTAGCCAATGAAGATGAAGCCAAAGGAAAGACCGTTGCTC
Source organism: uncultured Prevotellaceae bacterium (assembly GCA_902783625.1). Taxonomy (GTDB): domain Bacteria; phylum Bacteroidota; class Bacteroidia; order Bacteroidales; family Bacteroidaceae; genus Prevotella. Next base: position 5,847 of record CACZRN010000012.1, on the reverse strand, counting down.
CTGAGATAGACTTGAGTAAGCCCATTAACCCGAAGGAGCCGTTCACAAAGTATAAGTATCCCACTCTCGACTTGTTGAAGAAATACGAAAGCGATAAGAAACCTTTCGTAGATATGGAAGAGATTAAGGCTAACAATGCCCGTATTGTTGAGGTGCTGAACAGTTTTGGCGTAGCAATAAAGGAGATAAAAGCCACAGTTGGCCCCACCATTACGCTCTACGAGATTACTCCAGCCCCAGGTGTGCGCATCTCAAGGATAAAGACTCTCGAGGAAGACATCGCGCTCAATCTTGCCGCCCTCTCTACTCGTATCATCGCCCCGATACCCGGTAAGGGAACCATTGGAATAGAGGTTCCGAACAAGAAGCCGAATATTGTCTCGATGGAGAGCATACTGAACTCAAGGAAGTTCCAGGAGTCGGACATGGAGCTACCGCTTGCATTGGGTAAGACGATAACAAATGAGGTGTTTATGGTTGATTTGACAAAAATACCACATCTGCTTGTCGCTGGTGCCACAGGACAAGGTAAGTCGGTCGGACTGAATGCCATTATCTCGTCGCTTTTATTCAAGAAACATCCAAATGAGCTCAAGCTTGTACTCATCGACCCTAAGAAAGTAGAGTTCGGCGTATATTCGCCCATCGCCGATCATTTTATGGCAGCATTGCCTGAAAATGATGAGATGCCGATAATAACCGATGTGACAAAGGTGGTTAGAACGCTCAACAGCCTGTGCGCACTTATGGACCACAGGTATGACCTACTTAAACTTGCTGGCGTGAGAAACGTCAAAGAATATAACGAGAGATACACCAAACACGAGTTATCACCGACGAAGGGACATGAATATATGTTCTACATCGTGGTAATTATCGATGAGTATGGTGACTTGATAATGACTGCCGGCAAAGAGATAGAGCTGCCTATAGCACGAATAGCACAGTTGGCCCGCGCCGTGGGAATCCACATGGTAATAGCCACACAGAGTCCACGCGCGACAATCATCACCGGAAAGATAAAGGCGAACTTCCCCGGACGTATCGCCTTCCGTGTTTCGCAGGGCATAGAGAGCCAAACCATTCTCGACCGCAGAGGAGCGAATCAGCTTGTGGGACGTGGCGACATGCTATACCTGAATGGCAGCGACCCGATACGTATGCAATGTGCATTCATCGACACTCCCGAGGTGCAACGTATCTGCAAGTTCATCGAACAGCAGCCAGGCCCGGTTGAGCCGTATGAGTTGCCTGAACCAGTCAGCATGGACGGCGAAGGAGGCGGAGGCGGAAGCATGTCGGACATAGGTACCATCGACCCACTCTTCGAGGAGGCAGCCCGCACTATCGTCACCTCACAGCAAGGATCGACCAGCATGATTCAGCGTCGGTTCTCGATAGGATACAATCGTGCAGGGCGTCTGATGGACCAACTGGAGAAAGCCGGTATAGTGGGAGCCGCAATGGGAAGTAAGCCACGCGACGTGCTAGTAGCCGACGAGAACCAGTTGAACAGCCTCCTAATGCAATTAAGAGGATAACAATACAAAAAAGAAAGGAGACGAATGATGAAAAGAATAGTTTTCATGATGGCTATACTTGTTTGTGTCGGAACATCGGCACAGACAAGTAAGGAAGCGAGGAAAATACTCGACAAGACAGCTGCCACCATAAGCAGCAAAGGAGGGGCATATGCCAAATTCACAATTAGCAATGTGAAATCTGGCTCTACCAATGGGACTATTTACATAAAGGGGAACATGTTTAAAGCCATAACCCCTGAGGCCACCGTATGGTTTAATGGTAAGACACAATGGTCGTACATGAGCCAGACAGAAGAAGTGAACATCACTACTCCAACACGCGAGGAGCAGATGGCAATGAACCCTTACACATTTATTAATTTATATAAACAAGGATACAACCTGTCGAAAGAAAACAAGGGGGGCAATTACAACATTCACCTCGTGGCAACAGATAAAAAAATGGGAATACAGGAAATGTACATCTCTGTCAATCAGAAGACATTCGTGCCCACATCGGTCAGAATGCGACAAGGGGGTGATTGGACTACTATAAACATCTCCAATTTTAAAAAGTCGGTTTTAGCTTCAAGTATTTTCGTTTTCAATAAGTCGGAATATCCCAACGCAGAAGTTGTTGACTTGAGGTAATACATAATAAATAAAACACAAAACAGGGTGAACAGATTTCAGATTTTCAAAACACTGCGCAATCACAGAAAACTGGCGGAAAAAAGAGCGCTGAATCCGAATCAAAAGGCAATTGCTAAAGTGATGATGTGGATAGCAGGGGCTTTCACCATCTTGTATCTGATGGGAATATCCATTATGTTTTCGCTGATTATCAACGATAGCAGCCGCACCACGTCGCTCGAATTCATCACTACTATACTGCCGTTCATTCTGGCTATAGATTTCTTCCTTCGCTTCAGCATACAACAGACACCTGCACAGATAATCAAGCCATACACACTGACAAGGATTCCGAGAATGACATGCATCGATTCTTTCATTGCGACATCACTCTTCTCTACTGGAAACTTTGTGTGGTTTGCCTTATTCCTACCCTACTGTCTGATGTCAGTATTATTCAACTTCGGACTGTGGCCTACCTTGATACTCCTGCTATTACTGTGGGTGACTATTATGGCAAACAGTCAATGGTATCTGATTGCGCGAACACTCATTAATGACAGTGTCAAGTGGTGGATTCTGCCCATAGCAGTATATGGTTTAATATTCGGTATCTGGATTATAAAGGATTTCGACGCTTTCGATGAATTCTATTCAACATCTGGCACACTGATTGAAACGGGAAATCCTCTCCCACTTTTAATTGCCATTATCCTTCTTGGCGTTCTTGTGTGGATAAATCGAAAAGTGCAGTTAGCGCATATATGGAAAGAACTGGCGCGTGTTGAAACATCAAAAGCGTCTGGAGTAAAACTGTTTGGCGCAATTACACCATGGTTCTCAAATAAAGGTGCGACTGGAAGATATATATTGCTCGAAATGAAATCGATGACGAGAAATAAGAATCCACGCAAAGCTTTCATCTTCTCGGTTATCATCGTATTGATTCTCAGCATGATTATCTCGTTCACGAATGTTTATGACAACAACTTCATGACTAACTTTTGGGCAATCTACAACTATGCAATATTCGGCGCGACCATCCTAAGCAAGGTGATGTGCTACGAAGGCAACTACATCGATTGCCTATTGGTGCACAAAGAGGACATCCTGTCGCTGTTGAAAGCGAAATATGTGATATTCTCGTTGCTTCTTGTCCCGACGTTCTTGCTGATGCTGCCCACTGTCTTTGCAGGGAAATGGTCACTGTTAATGCTTGTCGCTTATGGCGTGTTTACTGCCGGTTTCCAATACTTCATGCTTTTCCAATTGGCTGTATATAACAACCAAACAGTACCTCTAAATGCCAAATTGATAGGCAAAAGCGGAATGGAAAACAACTACGAGCAATTGATTATCAACCTTGCAGCATTTTTCTTGCCTATTATCTTCGTTAGTATTCTGCAATCATTCATGCCGAGAACCGTGTCATATATCATTATGCTTATTATTGGCATATTCTTTATGCTGACATTTAGGATTTGGATGCGCAATGTGTATAATCGCATGATGAAACGGAAATACAAAAACCTCGAGGTAATGAGGGCTACCAGATAAATGTTCTACTTTCGGAATTAATGCTCTTTAATCTTTTGAGACATCTGTAGTCAAACTGCAAAAGCCACAGACTAGTTACGATTACTCTTGCATACGAATATTTAATAAATAGCATAATAATGGAAACAGATTTTATCCTACGCCTGCTTATCGCCACTCTATGCGGCGGTATTATCGGACTTGAGCGCGAATACCGTGCGAAAGAAGCTGGATTTCGAACACATTTCCTCGTTGCACTTGGTAGTTGTCTATTTACAATAATCTCCATAAATGGATTTACCGATGTTGTTAATTCCGACTTAAAAACATCATTTGATCCATCGCGAATAGCTTCACAGATAGTAACTGGTATCGGTTTCATCGGTGCTGGGACTATTATTTTCCAAAAACATGTCATCCGTGGACTTACAACAGCATCAGGTCTATGGGTAACAGCAGCTATAGGCATGGCATGCGGTTCTGGAATGTATGAAATGGCAATCGCGACAACAATACTGGTTTGGATTTGTTTGGAACTATTATACATACTTATACATCGCTATGGCAAAAGAAATACTAACATTGTATTCTCTTCGCCGAATATAGAGACTGCGACTAAAGCGATAAATTGTCTGCGCGAAAAGAACCGCGACAGAAACCCACATGTAGAAATTATTAAGGATGACAAGAATTACTATAATGTCACAATGGACATATGGGTTAAGCGCAAATATATACAAGAGAACACAATCGGAATTCTTACCGGTATCGAAGGAGTTGAAGTTTTAAGCATAGGTTAAAGTATGAGATATATCTCCGACGAAACTATTGTAGCATTGTCAACAGCCACAGGAGGAGCAATCTCCGTTATAAGGATGACTGGTCCGAAAGCAATCAGTATTGCCGACACCTGCTTCTCAAAATCTATCATCGATAAGGAAGCTAACACGACGACGCTTGGTAATATTGTCGATGAAAAAGGACGTGTAATAGACAATGTCGTTGTTGCGCTTTGGAAAGCGCCACATTCATATACTGGCGAAGATGTTGTGGAAATCTCTTGTCACGGATCGGAATATATTGCAAACGAAATCCTGAATCTTTTTATACGAAAAGGAGCACGTATGGCAGAGCCTGGCGAATATACTAAACGTGCATTCCTAAATGGCAAAATGGATTTGAGTCAGGCAGAAGCCGTGGCTGACCTGATAGCATCATCCAACAGGGCAAGCCATCAAATTGCAATCAACCAACTCAGAGGGCATTTCTCATCGCATTTGCAACAATTGCGTTCACAATTGCTTAAGCTCACTTCGCTACTTGAACTCGAACTTGACTTCTCCGATCACGAGGAGTTGGAGTTTGCCGACCGTAAAGAATTGCTTTCTCTTGCAGAGGATATTGATCGCCATATATCGAAACTTTCAGCTTCGTTCGAGACAGGACAAGCAATAAAACGCGGCATTCCTGTTGCTATAGTCGGCAAGACGAATGTAGGTAAATCCACATTGCTAAACAGACTGATAAAAGACGAGCGAGCAATTGTGTCTGACATACATGGTACGACACGCGACACAATAGAAGACTGCATCGACATCAATGGCATCTCATTCCGTTTCATTGACACTGCAGGTATAAGACAGTCGACTGACACAATCGAACAGATAGGTATTGAACGCACATTCCAAGCAATTGAGAAAGCAAAGATTATCCTTTGGGTAATTGATTCCATGCCGACAAAAGATGAAAGAGAAGACATGGAAAAACGATGCCAAGACCGCACACTTATTACTGTTTGGAACAAAATCGACCTCGAGGAACCCCAACAAGATTTCAATACAAGCCAGTACGCAATAAGCATAAGTGCAAAAAATGATATCAACATTAATGCCCTGGAGGATATAATTTACAAATCTGCCAACATTCCCGAGTTGACCGAAAACGATGTCATTGTCACTTCCGCACGTCACTACAACTCACTGCAATATGCGCATAACGGACTACAAAATGTATGCAATGGTCTTAAGACTAATCTCAGCGGCGACCTCCTTGCAGAAGACTTGCGCTCTGTCATCAACTCCCTCTCCGAAATCACAGGAAACCAAATAACCACACAAGAAACACTAAATAACATCTTCTCCCACTTCTGCGTGGG
>CACZRN010000011.1 GCA_902783625.1 uncultured Prevotellaceae bacterium | reverse complement strand
TACCGCAAGCGGCGATGTAAGTGATGAGATTTACGGTGAGTTTGAGTATAAGATTCCTGAGAACGCCGACGGAGTACTCACTACTGAAAACATTGTTATAAACAACAGTATAACGATCCAGATTCCTGCAGGCACTTACGACTTCTGCATCACCAACCCGACAGCAGGCGACCGTATGTGGATTGCATCAGCTAATGGAAATATTGGTGGACGCTATGACGACTACGAGTTCGAAGGTGGAAAGACTTACGAGTTCACAGTGTCACTTGGCGGAAGCAACGATCGGGTTGACTTAGAGATCACTGATGCTGGTGGTGAGTGGATTTACATCAATGGAGTAACAGAAATTCCATACATTATTGAAGGACTTGATCCAGAGACTACTTACGAGGCAGAGGTACAGGCTGCTGAGGGTGAGCACACCAGTGGCTGGTCGGAGCCAGTAGAGTTCACAACACTCGTATCTACAGCAATCGAGACTGTTGAGAAAGTCGCAACAGACAAGGATGCTTGGTACAATATCAATGGTGTGAAGCTGACTGACAAGCCGACACAGAAGGGTGTTTACATCAAGAACGGCCAAAAGGTTGTTATTAAGTAACATCGCTAAGATTCCTCTCTCGAGGTAATCAAAATATTAAAAGAGAATGCATCTTTCGAGGTGCATTCTTTTTTTGTTATATAAATAATGTCGAAAAAAAACTTCAAGTGTTATTTTGTTTATTGTGTGTTTTGTAGTATCTTTGCACCCTAATAAAAAAGATAGGTAACAAAATACATATGACAAAAAGATTTGCAGAGCATAAAGGGCTCGATTTGACACTAACAAACAACGAAGTACTGAAATCGTGGGAGAAGAACGATGTATTCCACAAGAGTATCGATGAGCGCGAGGGTTGTCCTCAGTTCGTATTCTACGAGGGACCACCGTCGGCTAATGGACATCCAGGCATACATCATGTTCTTGCACGTGCAATTAAAGATACATTCAACCGTTATAAGACGATGCAAGGCTATCAGGTATTCCGTAAGGCAGGATGGGATACCCACGGACTTCCTGTTGAATTGGGAGTGGAGAAAGAGCTTGGTATCACGAAGAAAGATATCGACAACCGCGAGTCGGATAAATATATCTCTGTGGAAGACTACAACCACAAATGTCGCGAGAATGTGATGAAGTTCACAGCCGAATGGCGTGAGCTGACAGAGAAGATGGGTTATTTTGTTGACCTCGATCATCCTTACATCACATACGACAACAAATATATCGAGACCCTCTGGTGGTTGCTCCGCCAACTCTATGACAAGAATCTTCTTTATAAAGGATATACTATTCAGCCTTATTCGCCAGCAGCAGGAACTGGGTTGTCGAGCCATGAGCTCAATCAGCCAGGATGCTATCGCGATGTAAAGGACACGACAGCTACTGCTCTGTTCCTCATAAAGAATCCAAAGCCAGAGATGACAGGGTGGGGCAAGCCTTACTTCATGGCTTGGACAACCACACCTTGGACCCTAGCCGCTAACTCTGCGTTGTGCGTAGGGCCAAAGATCGATTACGTAGCTGTGGAGACATTCAATCCATATAGCGGTGAGCCCATTACAGTGGTGCTGTCAGAGGCAAGATTGGCAGCTTACTTCTCGGAAGAGGGAAAAGAGGCAGACATGAATGCTTACGAAAAGGGTGATAAGATTATACCTTGGAGAATCGTGGGAAGATATAAAGGTCCGGAACTTGTCGGAATGGAATATGAACAACTTTTGCCATTCATCAAGCCAATGACAGACGGAGCTTTCCGCGTAATACCAGGTGACTACGTGACTACCGAAGACGGTACGGGCATCGTGCACATCGCTCCAAACTTCGGAGCCGATGATGCTTTCGTAGCAAAAAAAGCAGGCGTACCTCCAATCGTGCTCATCGATAAGAAAGGCACTGAGCGACCAGTGGTAGATCTTACGGGTAAGTATTATCTTGTGGAAGATCTCGATAAGGATTTCGTAGAGAAATATGTAAATGAGGAAGAATGGAATAAATTCTCCGGACGTTACGTGAAGAATGCCTACGACGAGACTCTTACCGACAAGGATGAGACACTCGACATAAGCCTTTGCATGGAACTGAAAGCACAAGGAAAGGCGTTTAAGATTGAAAAGCACGTTCACAATTATCCACATTGCTGGCGTACCGACAAACCTGTTCTTTACTATCCGCTCGACTCATGGTTCATCCGCTCAACAGCAAAGAAGGAGCGCATGTTTGAGTTGAACAAGACAATAAACTGGCAACCGGAGTCGACAGGTACTGGACGTTTCGGCAACTGGCTTGAAAATCTTAACGACTGGAACCTTTCACGTTCACGCTTCTGGGGTACGCCTTTACCTATTTGGCGCGACGAAGACGGAAAAGCCGAAAAATGCATAGGTTCAGTAGAAGAACTCTTTAATGAGATTGAAAAGGCCGTTAAGGCTGGCATAATGGGCTCTAATCCTTTAAAAGAAAAGGGCTTTATTCCAGGCGACTATAGTCAGGAGAATTACGACAAGATTGATCTTCATCGCCCGTATGTTGACAATATCATACTCGTGAGCGACGAAGGTAAGCCAATGAAGCGCGAAGCCGATCTTATCGACGTGTGGTTCGACTCTGGTTCGATGCCTTATGCACAGGTACACTATCCGTTCGAGAATAAAGAAGCCATCGATGAGGGCAAGGCATTCCCATGCGACTTTATCAACGAAGGTGTCGACCAGACACGCGGATGGTTCTTCACACTACATGCAATCGCCACGATGATATTCGACTCGGTGGCATTCAAGAATGTGATATCTTCAGGTTTGGTGCTCGATGCCAAAGGCAACAAGATGAGCAAACATCTTGGAAACGTGACTAATCCTTTCGACATGATAGGGAAATACGGTGCCGACGCTGTGCGTTTCTACATGATGACAAACTCGGAGCCTTGGGATAACCTGAAGTTTGATGAGACTGGTGTTGATGAGATACGACGCAAGTTCTTCGGAACTCTCTACAACACATATTCGTTCTTCGCACTCTATGCAAATGTAGATGGATTTACGACTGACATGCCTCAAGTGGCAATGTCGGAGCGCCCAGAGATTGACAGGTGGATAATCTCGGAACTTAATACTCTCATAGAGGGTGTCACCCGCGAGTTGAACAATTACGACCCGACACGTGCAGGAAGATTGATTGACGAGTTTGTGAACGACATGCTGAGTAACTGGTATGTGCGTCTGAACCGTAAACGCTTCTGGGGCAAGGAGATGAGCAAGGATAAACTATCTGCTTATCAAACTCTTCACACATGTCTTATAACAGTTGCAAAACTCATTGCACCGTTCACTCCATTCTATGCTGACCAACTTTGGAAAGACCTTGGAGGCGAGGAAATCGATAACACTTGCTCGGTACACCTGACAAGTTATCCTAAAGCAGATGCCTCGCTCGAAGACAAAAATCTAGAGCAAAGGATGGAAATGGCGCAAAAGATTACATCGATGACGTTGGCGCTCAGAAGGAAAGTGAACATCAAAGTGCGCCAACCACTGCATCAGATCATGATTCCTGCTGTCAGCGACGAGCAACGTAAGTATATCGAAGCGGTGGCTGATTTGATTAAATCTGAAGTTAATGTCAAAGAGCTCAACTTTGTTGAAAGCAGTGGAATGCTTGTGAAGAAGGTGAAGTGTAACTTCCGCACGATGGGTAAAAAGTTCGGAAAACTGATGAAGAGTATTGCTAGTCAGATGTCGGAGCTTACCCAAGAACAGATAGAGCAATTCGAGAATGATGGAACTATCAACCTTAATATTGAAGGCGAACAAGTCAGTGTTGATCTTGCTGATGTTGAAATAATCAGCGAGGATATCCCAGGATGGCTCGTTAGCAATGACGGACAGTTGACAGTGGCACTCGAAGTGGAGTTGACCGACGAACTCGTGAAGGAAGGAATGGCACGTGAACTTATCAACCGCATTCAGAATATTAGAAAGGAAAGCGGCCTTGAGATAACCGATAGAATAGACGTTGTCGTTTCGCCAAACGAAAACACCGACAAAGCAATTAACGAGTATATTGATTACATCAAGACACAAGTTCTAGCTGATGACATTGTCATTGCCGAAAATGGCGGACAGGAAGTGGATTTCGATGATTTTACATTAAATATAAATATTAAAAAGAACAAATAAATACTAGTTTTATGGCAGTTAAGAAACGTTACACCGATGAGGAACTGGAAGAGTTCCGTTCTATCATCAACGAGAAGCTTCGCCTTGCACATCGCGACTATAGTGTCATGATGCGACAGATAATGAACGCCGACGGAAATGATGTTGACGACACTTCTCCCACCTATAAAGCACTAGAGGAAGGTAGCCTTACACAGACTAAGGAAGAACTCATGCAGATGGCAGTACGCCAGCAAAAGTTCATCCAAGGCTTGGAGGCAGCGCTTCGTAGAATTGATAACAAAACATATGGCATCGACCGTATTACTGGTGAACTTATACCAAAAGAAAGACTTCGCGCAGTACCACATGCCACACTGAGTGTTGAATCAAAAAATGCACGAAAGAAGTAAAAGAGGAGTAGGAAATGTATCGCACGGATGGTGGGCGATACTGCTTATACTACTTATTCTTGTCATCGACCAGACAATAAAGATCCTGGTCAAGTCGAATATGTGTTTAGGCGAACAACACTGGATCACATCGTGGTTCTGTATTGATTTCGTCGAGAACAACGGCATGGCGTATGGCATGACATTCGTGAATAAACTTATACTAAGTATATTTCGAATCATTGCCGTGGGATTTATTGGATGGTGTATATATAGGATTATTAGGCGCGAACATCGTTTAGGGTTTGTACTATGTTTGGCTGCAATACTTGCAGGTGCCGCTGGAAACATATTCGACTCGATGTTCTACGGTCTCATATTCAGCGCATCGACACCTTTCAATGTTGCCGAATTTGTTCCTTTTGGAACTGGGTATTCCTCATTTCTTTATGGAAGAGTGGTTGACATGTTTTATTTCCCGTTGATAGTCACCACGCTGCCTGAGTGGTTGCCTATTTGGGGTGGACAAGAATACATCTTTTTCTCACCGGTGTTCAACTTTGCCGATTCATGTATCACTGTAGGAGTGTTCCTTTTGCTTATATTCTACAGAAAAGACCTCGATGCAGTTCTCACAAGTAAGAAGCAAGAAGAAGCAAAAAAAGAAGATGATAATATTGAATAAGAATAGAAACATATTCTCGCCATGTTTGTTCTTGGCTCTAGTCCTTGTATCGTTGGTAGGATGCAAGCCGAGAGTACCGAGCGAGTTTATTGACGAGAAAGATATGGCTAAAATTCTTTATGATTATCATCTTGTCGATGCTATGAGTAACGAAGTTGCGGGAGGTAATAAGCAATGGCACGAAATGCAAGCGTCAGTCCTAAAAAAGCATGGGGTCACACAAGCCAAATTCGACACATCGATGACATATTATTTCCGACATTCCGACAAATTGGAGGAAATATATAGAAAGGTTGCCGAACGCCTCTCAAATGAAGCTGAAGCACAAGGACTTGCCGTCAGCGACCTTAACACTTTTGGTGCAATATCGCATTCGGGCGACACCGCAAGCATCTGGGAAGGTAGCGATGCTCTTGTATTAGCTCAGAACAAACCTTTCAACATCCATCGGTTTAACATAGAATGTGACTCATCTTTCCATAAAGGTGACAATATTCTCTTCAGCATGGATGCAAACTTCCTCGTGCAAGAGGGGACACGCGACGCAGCTATCGGACTTAACATTGAGTACGAAAATGATAGTACAGCATCTAACATCGTACGACTCTATTCAAGTAACAACTATTCACTAAAGCTTGATGATAACAATCATCGTGGTTTGCGAAAGGTGAGAGGTTTCATAATATTGAACAACGACATGGAATCAACACCAAAAACCACACTGCATCTGCTAATGTTATCAAACATACGACTGATAAGGATTCATAATACTCAAGAAAAAGAAGAAGTATCTGAATGATCCTTTGTCGCGAACATCAATACACTCTTAAGACACAAACCGTAAACTATAAACTATATGCTGAGCATTAATGAATTAGAAGATCGCCTTATTGATCTTGCCTTCGCTGAAGATATTGGCGATGGTGATCATACAACTTTGTGTTGCATCCCTGAAGATGCAATGGGGAGCTCACGTCTTCTCATAAAGGAAGACGGCATCTTAGCTGGTGTTGAAGTCGCAAAGAAAGTATTCAGCCGCTTTGATCCAGAACTGAAAATCGATGTTATGATCGAAGATGGTGCTAAGGTGAAGCGTGGTGATATTGCATTTGTTGTATATGGAAAAGTAAGGTCGCTCTTACAGACAGAGCGTCTGATGCTCAACATTATGCAGCGCATGAGTGGAATTGCAACGATGACTAATAAGTACGTGGAGCGCCTTGAGGGTACAAAAACCCGTGTGCTTGACACTCGCAAGACCACCCCTGGAATGAGAATGCTTGAGAAACAAGCCGTGAAAATAGGTGGTGGTACAAATCATCGCATTGGTCTTTTCGATATGATCCTTTTGAAAGACAATCATGTTGACTTTGCCGGAGGGATTGAAAATGCTATTGACAGATGTCATGCATACCTTAAGGCGAAGAATCTTGATTTGAAAATAGAGATTGAGGTAAGAAACTTCGATGAACTTAACCGAGTAATTGAACATGGCGGTGTTGATCGTATTATGCTCGATAATTTCTCGGTAGAGGATACTAAGAAGGCTGTTGATATCATTGCTGGACGTTTTGAGACCGAGTCATCTGGTGGAATTACTATCGACACATTGCGAGACTACGCACTCCAAGGAGTCGACTTTATATCGGTGGGAGCACTCACTCATAGCGTGAAGGGGCTTGACATGTCGTTCAAGGCAACCTTTTAATGTAACTTAACAGCATGTTTAATTAAGATAAAGAGTACATTATATTATGACAAAGAACCTTTTTGTTGCACTGCTTTTAATTGTTAGTGTCTCGGAAGCAAATGCATGTACAAACTTCATTGTTGGCAAGCACGCCAGCACTGATGGCTCTGTAATATGTAGTTATAATGCCGATGACTACGGTATGTTTATTGGGCTTTGCCATTATCCGGCAGGTAAACACGCAAAGGGCGAAATGCGCAAGATATACGATTGGGATTCGAAGGTGTATCACGGAGAGATTCCAGAGGCAGAAGAGACATACAATGTCATTGGTAACATTAATGAATATCAGGTAACGATAGGCGAAACAACATACGGCGGACGTGAAGAAATGGTTGATCCTACGGGTATAATCGACTATGGTTCACTTATTTACATTGCGTTGCAACGTTCAAAGACTGCACGCGGGGCGATTGAAATAATGACTACACTCGCCAATACGTATGGTTATAACTCAGAGGGAGAGACCTTCACCATTTGCGATCCAAACGAAGCTTGGATAATGGAAATGATGGGTAAAGGTCCTGGCTCGAAAGGAGTTGTATGGGTTGCAATGCGGATACCTGATGATGCAATTTGCGCGCATGCCAACCAGAGTAGGATAGGTAAATTCAACCAGAAAGATAAGAAGAATGTTCTCTATGCCAAAGATGTAGTCAGTTTTGCACGAGAAAAAGGTTGGTTTACCGGTAAAGATGAGGACTTCTCGTGGAAAAATACATACGCATTCCCTGATTTCGGTGGTCGCAGATATTGCGATGCACGTGTATGGAGTTTCTTTAATCACTATGCAAACGACTTTGAGCGCTATCTTCCATGGGCTCTCGGTGTTGACCCTAATGCCGAAGACATGCCATTATGGATTGT
>CACZRN010000010.1 GCA_902783625.1 uncultured Prevotellaceae bacterium | reverse complement strand
TAGAGCCCCTTGATAAGGGGCGGCTATAATGCGGGGATAATTAAAATCCTTCGCTTACGCCGTTTCCTTAACAAGGAAACTCAAACGGTTAAAACTTCGTAAGGCATTTGCAAGAATTCGTCATCGTTAAAAAATGGTTTCAAATTGTCACTTTTTCATTATTCTTGCCCCAGGGGGGTAAAACGAAAAACGAAGAACGGAGGACGAACCAACGGTCACCGTGCGGAGCGGAAGGTAAAAACGAAGAGTCTTACGTAGAGAATAATGTAAAATGCGAAAGATAAAATCCCCTGCGGATGCAACTCCGCAGGGGACTTTCGTTATGGTCATAGCTGCGGCAAATCAAAAAATATATTAATAATGTGGCTAATAAATATTTTTTGCCTAATTTTGCAGTCTAATTACGATAAGACAAATTATTTGATATGGAGAAAATGACAAATCTCAATAAGAAAAAACGAATAGAGTTTAGTCTTGTGTATCGAGACATGTGGCAGAGCTCTGGTAAGTTTCAGCCACGCAAAGACCAGTTGGAACGCATTGCTCCCGTGATTATCGAGATGGGCTGTTTCGCCCGTGTGGAGACCAATGGTGGTGCCTTTGAGCAGGTGAATCTGCTGGCTGGTGAGAATCCTAACGATGCCGTGCGAGCATTCACGAAGCCGTTCAACGAGGTGGGCATAAAGACTCATATGCTCGACCGCGGCCTGAATGCATTGCGTATGTACACAGTGCCCGACGACGTGCGTCGACTGATGTATCATGTGAAGCATGCTCAGGGAGTGGACATCCCACGAATATTCGACGGATTGAACGATGTGCGCAACATCATCCCGAGCATCCGCTGGGCGAAAGAGGCAGGCATGACTCCGCAAGGCACGCTCTGCATCACCACATCGCCGGTGCATACCCTCGAATACTATACCAAGATTGCCGACACGCTGATTGAGGCTGGTGCCGAAGAGATATGTTTGAAAGACATGGCCGGCATCGGACAGCCCGCATTGCTCGGTCAACTCACCAAAGCAATAAAGACCGCCCACCCCGAAGTGCTCATCCAGTATCACGGACATTCAGGCCCGGGACTCTCGATGGCAAGCATCCTCGAGGTGTGCAACAACGGTGCCGACATCATCGATACAGCCATCGAACCCCTCTCTTGGGGTAAGGTGCATCCCGATGTCATCTCTGTTCAGAGTATGCTGAAGAACGAAGGCTTCGACGTGCCTGAGATAAACATGAATGCCTATATGAAGGCTCGCTCGCTAACTCAGGAATTCATCGACGACTGGCTCGGATATTTCATCAATCCTGGCAATAAGCAGATGTCGAGTCTTCTGCTCGGCTGCGGTCTGCCAGGTGGCATGATGGGTTCGATGATGGCCGACCTCGGTGGTATCATGGGAACAATTAACAACATCCGCCGCAAGCGTGGCGATGAGGCATTGTCGACCGACGACATGCTGGTGAAACTGTTCAACGAGGTTGAGTATGTATGGCCACGCGTGGGCTATCCACCACTCGTTACTCCATTCTCGCAATATGTGAAGAACATAGCCCTGATGAATCTGCTCACACTCGAGCAAGGCAAGGGACGCTTTGTAATGATGGACGATGCCATGTGGGGTATGATACTCGGTAAGAGCGGAAAGATTCCAGGTACTATCGACCCAGAACTTGTAGAGCTTGCCAAGAAGCAAGGCCGCGAGTTCACCGATGCCGATCCGCACACATTGTTGAAGGATGCCCTCGACGACTTCCGCAAGGAGATGGACGAGAACGGATGGGAGTATGGTCCCGACGACGAGGAACTCTTCGAACTGGCAATGCACCCCGAGCAGTATCGCAACTACAAGAGTGGACAGGCAAAGAAGAACCTCCTTGCTGATATACAGAAGGCGAAGGATGCCAAGCTCGGTGCGAAGATGACTCCTGAGCAACTTGCCGAGTTCAAGCATGCCAAGGCCGATGCTGTCGTGGCACCGGTAAAGGGACAGGTGATCTATGAGTTCGGCGCTGATGGAGAAGCAGAGCCTACGGTAGAGCCTTTCATCGGAAAGGAATATGCCGAGGGCGACACACTCTGCCATATCCTTGCGCCGTGGGGCGAGTTTGTAGAAGTTAAGGCAGCCATGGGCGGAAAACTCGTTGAGGTGAATGCCAAGCGTGGTGCTAAAGTGCAGAAAGGCGATGTGCTTGTTTACATTGAGCGCAACGCCGAGAAAGAATAAAACGAATCACAGTATCTGTAATGGATTACAACGCCATTATCGACAAATACTACGGAGCAGTCGACAGTAAACTGAAGGACCTGCTCATAGAGCATAGTCAATCTGTAACGCAGCGTGCGTTGCAGATTGTTTTTATGCACCCGGAGTTAGATATCGACACCGATTTCATTGAAGAAGCCGCCATGCTCCATGATATAGGCATCGTTGGTTGCAATGCGCCGGGCATTTTCTGTACAGGCAGCGAGCCCTATATCTGTCATGGCATCATTGGTGCCGAGATGCTTAGGAGCGAAGGCTATCCAGAGCATGCCAGAGTGTGTGAGCGACATACCGGAGCAGGCATTACCAGCGAGGAAATAGCAAGTCAGCACCTTCCCTTACCGCAGCGCGATTATCTGCCTGAGACCATCGAGGAGATAATAATCTGTTATGCTGACAAGTTCTTCTCGAAGAGTCACCCGGAGAAGGAAAAGACCTACGAGGAGGCCCAACGAAGCCTTGCAAAATTCGGTGAGGCAGGTGTTGAGCGATTCAAGAAATGGCACGACATGCTCGAAGCAGAAAAGTTAAAATAATGTAATATAACGGCAGATACTCATTATTTTACTATTTTTGTAGATTGTATGAGAAGTAGGACACTGACATTTATCATGCTGTTTGTCATCGTAATAATGATGGCAAACACTGTCAGTACCTATCCCCGAAACACTTTCAGCAACTATCAAATCCTTCTTTCCGATAGCGATAGCCTCGGCAATAAGAAATCGTTGCCCGTTGACAGTGTTGTCAAGAATGCTGTTGACACCACTGGCATGGATTCGCTCGAGTATGCTATTTATCAGTACAACAAGGCGGTTGACGATTCCATCAGGCTCGACTCCATCAATCGCTCGAAGAAGAATGGTATTGATGCACCTGTTAAGTATTCGGCCCAGGACTCTCTCGTTTACGATGCCACATCGAAAAAGGCATATCTCTTCGGAAAGGCAAATGTCGATTACGAGAACTACAATCTCCAGAGCGAGCGCCTTTATCTGAGCCTCGACAGTAGCATGGTCCACTCAACAGGTGTGTATGCCGACTCCACCCAAACCGAACTGGTGGGAACGCCGGTGTTCAGAATGGGGCAGGAGACTTACGAAAACGACACCATCTCGTTCAACTTCAAATCGAAGAAAGGACTCATCACCAATGTTTATACCGAGCAGGAAGAAGGTTTCTTGAGCAGTAAGATTGCCAAACGTACCGACGATGGCGTGATTTATCTGCAGCATGGTCGTTATACCACTTGCGACGCAGAGCATCCAGACTTCTACATATCGTTATCACGAGGAAAGGTGCGACCTGGAAAAGATGTGGTGATGGGACCGGCATATCTTGTTGTTGCCGACGTGCCCTTACCGCTGGCCATACCTTACGGATTCTTCCCCTTCACAAAGAGTTATTCGAGCGGATTCATCATGCCTTCGTATGGTGACGAAAGCGACCGCGGATTCTACTTGCGTGATGGTGGATACTACTTTGCCTTGAGCGACAAGATCGACCTGAAGATACTTGGCGAGATTTACACGAAAGGGTCGTGGGGATTGTCGGTGGCGTCGAACTATCGCAAACGATATAAATATAGCGGTAGTTTCCTCTTCAATTATCAGAACACCAAAACGGGTGATAAGGGCCTTCCCGACTATCGGCGTCAGAAGAGTTTCAAGGTTCAATGGAGCCATAGACAGGATGCCAAGGCCAACCCCACCAGTTCGTTGTCGGCAAGCGTGAACTTCGCCACGACGAGCTTCGATCGTAACAACCTCACATCGATGTATAATCCGCAGGCGTTGACACAATCGACACGCACATCGTCGGTGAACTGGAATACATCGTTCTCGAGCATAGGAATGACGCTCGCACTGACGTCAAACGTCACCCAAAACATGCGCGACTCTACGCTTGCCATCAGTCTGCCAGACCTGAACATCAACGTCAGTCGCGTCTATCCTTTCAAACGGAAACATTCGGCTGGCGACCAGAAGTGGTATGAGAAGATTTCGTTCAGCTATACTGGGCGATTGTCGAACTCTATTAATACCAAAGAAGAAAAAGTGTTGCATGCAAATATCATAAAAGACTGGACCAACGGCATGCAGCACACAATCCCCATCAGTGCCAGTTTCACACTGTTCGATTACCTTAATGTGACCCCGACATTCGGGTTTACCGACAGAATGTACTCTAATAAGATTATGAAGTCGTGGGACACTGAAGGCCAGCGTGAAGTAAATGATACCATCTATGGCTTTTATAATGTGTACAATTGGGATATGGCGCTGTCGTTGTCGACGAAGATGTATGGATTCATGTATCCTAACAAGAAAATCTTCGGCGACAAGGTGCAAGCCATCCGTCACGTACTCACGCCGACGGTGTCGTTCTCATATGCACCCGATTTCGGCAAGTCGAACTATGGATTCTGGGACAGTTACCAGAAGACCGATGCTGATGGCAACGTCTCGCTCGTGGAGTATTCTCCGTTCCAGAACGGAATGTATGGCATTCCAGGCCGAGGAAAGTCGGGTTTTATCAACATGTCGCTGAGCAATAATATCGAGATGAAGATTCGTTCTGATGAAGACTCTACGGGATTCAAGAAGATAAGTCTCATCGACGAGCTCGGTCTCAATATGTCGTATAACATGGCGGCGAAGGAGCACAACTGGAGCGACCTAGGCATGAACATTCGACTGAAATGGTGGAAACACTATACATTCAATCTGCGTGCTGTATTTGCTACTTATGCCTATGAGCTCGACGAAAACGGACGGCCATACATAGGCAACCACACAGAATGGGGTAGAGGGCGGTTCGGACGATTCCAGGGAATGTCGCAAAACTTCTCGTTCACGCTTAATCCTGAAAAACTGAGAAAGTTATTCGGTCGTGATAGGGATGAAGAGGAGGAGGTGGAGACCGACGATGAGGGTATCGACCCCGACATTGAAACTAATATCGACGACGACATGGTGCGCGGACAGCAGGGGGCGAAGAAGAAAAAAGCGAAGGGCAAAGCGGCTACCGACGACGATGGCTATATGCTTTTCTCAATGCCTTGGTCGCTGACAATAGGATATGGCATCACCATGAGAGAGAACACCGGTGGCAAGTTCAACACTAAGACGATGCGCTATCCGTATAAGTTCAGCCAGACTCTCAACCTCAGCGGTAACATCCGACTGAGCGACGGATGGAACATCAGTTTCTCGAGCGGATATGATTTCGAGAACCACGACATCAGTATGACCACCGCTTCGGTGCAGCGCGACCTGCATTGTTTCAATATGTCGTGCTCCGTTGTACTCGCTCCATACACAAGTTACAACTTCACCTTCCGTTGCAATGCGTCGACTCTCACTGATGCGCTGAAATACGACAAGCGCTCGGGCTATAGCAACGCTGTGAGATGGTATTGATTTTACCTGGGAAAACCTGATTTAAAATAGACTACTCCAAAAAATGAAACACTACGATTTCGACAAAGTTATCGATCGTCAGGGCACAAACGACGTGAAGCACGAACTGCTGCAGGAATACTTTGGAAGCCGCGACCTGCTCCCGTTGTGGGTGGCCGATATGGATTTCGAGACTCCCGACTTCATCCGCGATGCAATCGTGCGACGGATGCAACATCCTATCTGTGGGTACAGCGTGCTGCCGCAGGGGTATTGGGATGTGATAGGACAATGGATTGAATCCCACCACCAGTGGCATGTGGAACGCGAGTGGATGCACTTCATACCAGGCATTGTGAAAGGTATCGGACTCGTTGTTAATTCACTGACAACACCTGGCGACAAGGTGATAATACAGCCACCAGTGTATCATCCTTTCAGGATTGTGCCTGAAGGAAACGGTCGCGAAATTGTCTTCAATCCGCTCATCCACCGCGAGGAGGACATCTATGAGATTGATTTTGAAGGTCTTGAGAGGGTGTGCGATGAGCATTGCCGCCTGCTCATCTTAGCTAATCCCCACAACCCTATCGGCATCTGTTGGAGCCGTGAGACGCTTGTGCGACTTGCCGAGTTCTGCCATAGTAGGGGAATTATCGTGGTCAGCGACGAGATACACTGCGACATGGCGCTGTTCGGACATAAGCACATACCTTTTGCCAGCGTGTCCGACAAGGCTGCACAGACGAGTATCACATTCCAGGCACCCACAAAGACGTTCAACATGGCAGGCATGATATCGAGCTATTGCATCGTTCCGTCGGAAGAGATCAGAAAGAAATTCTATTCATGGATTGATGCCAATGAATTTGCAAGCCCTAACATGTTCTCACCACTGGCAACGGTTGCCGCCTTTACCCAAGGCGAGCCGTGGCGGCAGCAGATGCTTAGTTATATTGAACAAAATATTCTTTTCGTCGAAGACTATTGTCGTCGCAATCTTCCATGCATACATCCCATTCGCCCACAGGCAAGTTTCCTCGTGTGGCTCGACTGCCGTGGCCTGCATCTGAAGCATGACCGGCTGGTGGATCTGTTTGTTGGTCATGCCCACCTTGCGCTGAACGACGGAGCTATGTTCGGTGGTGAAGGCGATGGCTATATGCGATTGAATGTCGGAGTGCCGCGCGTAGTTCTTGAGAAAGCGCTTGGCCAACTTAAGGATGCATGCGAGGAAAGCATATGAAATAGTCAAAAAAACAATTGTCTTTTAGACTGTTAAGACAGGGCAAACACAATGTTTCCGTGTTTCCAAACACAACCTAATCCTGCTATCTATAAGTTCTTTTGCAGATAGGAATGTTTTTATTAGAAAATTTTGCTAGCAAAATTTTCATTAAATGGGCACTTTATTGGCATTAAAGAGGCTCTTTATTAAGAATTTTGCTAGCAAAATTGTTTATTGGCGGTTTAGGGGTTGTATAAACAAAAATAAGACGGGGAGGTCTCAAAGTAGGCTTCTCCGTCTTATTCTAGATATTAATTGGCTTTTACCTTTTGGCAAGGTTGTAGTTATAGTATTCTTTCCGTCCGGTGATGTCTTCCACTGCCTCGAGGAAAGGTGGTATCTTCACCTCTTCATTGGCGGTGACTCCCTTTGTCTCGAGAATCATCAGTCCCTCAGGCACTTTGTATGTGTCGAGTTCGAAGAACTGTCCTTTCCAGATGAAGCTGCGGCGCGTCTTTTCTATTGTGCGGCGATAGGGGTCGGCCTGTTGCATCATGGTGATGTAGAGGTTGCTGTTCACCTGCTGCTCGGTTTCTATCTGCTCGTGCTCCGACACCTTCTTCTTAGAGTTGAGCAGGTAAACGGGTTTTCCGTTGTTCCATACACGTTTGCGCAGTCGCACCTCGCTGTCGGGATCGGCAACGAGATATGTCTGTGTGATTTCGCTTGTGGTGCATTCGGGTATGTCGCCTATGAGCCTGACGATGTATTTGCGCTCTTCTTCGATTTGCGACGGCAGAGCGAGCACATTGGAAATCTCTCTGAGCACTCGCTTTATCTTTGCTTCGAAGTCCTCATGGTTGTTTATCACTCTCAGATGGGAGTGTCCTGCCCAAGCGCCAATGACTTTCTTGTCGAGCATGCGCGCAATCTGCAGTCCTTTCTCGTCGGCTGGCTCATTACGGCTGGCGTTGTTGCTTGTGGTGTAGAACTGTTCTGCTCCGTCAGCCGCCGACACCAAGTGCAGTACGGCATCGTAGCGCTCACGCAGTTCGGCGGTGCTGGTGCCCACGGCGCGGGTGATGTCTTCCCACATGTCTTTCGTCATGTATGCTGAAATGTCCATGGTGCCGCGGTCGCAAACGATGATGCATGGCTCAGTGCAAGCCTCTGCCATGCGAAGGAATTTATCTTCGAGTGCCAGTTGCACCTCGAGTGTTGCCTTTTCGCCTTCGTAGAAGAACTCGCGGTTGGTAGTCAGATAGTCCATTCCAGCCTGAGTGAACATTGTAGGTACTTCGGGTATGGTGAATACTTTGAATCCCAGGCTCGAGAAGTGTTCAATCACTTTTACCAATGCTGTGGTCTTACCTGCACAGGGTCCGCCTGTCAATACTATTTTAGTGATGCCGCTCATATTGGTTAATCCGTTAATTCGTTAATCTGTCAATTCGTTAATTCGTTATTCCGTTTAATGATTCTTTCCAGATTCTCCTCTTCTCCTACGAGCCATATCTCATCGCCCGCCTCGAACACGTGCGACGGTGAAATCATAGTGAGGTTTTCTTTACCCTCTTCGAGTCCGATAAGCATGCAGCCGTATTTGTCGCGTATGCCACTCTGCTGCAGTGTCTTGCCGACGAACGAACTGTTGGGCGCAACGATTATCTTGCGCAGTTTCATCTCGCGCTTTTCTATATCAGGGTCGTCGGAAATTGTCTCGTTCTTCATCGCCTTACCGAATTGTGCCAGCTGCTCGTCATTGCCGATGGCCTGTATGCGGTCGCCGGGGAACACCACCGTGTCGCCGCGGGGGATGTTTATGCGCTGGCGGCCACGCATGATGCTGCTCACATGTACGCCGAAGCGATTGCGCGACTGCAACTGTTGCAGTGTCTTCCCTGCCCATTCCGATTCTTCGGGCACGTCGAACTCGCTGATGTGTATGTCGCGGTCGAGCAACCTGCCTTCAAATAAAGGACGACGGCGCCCGTGCACCTGTGCCTCTATCTCGCGCGAACGCAGATTGTTTACAAACACACGTTCAAGTTTTATGCTCCTCCGCTTCAGTCGTCGCGACATTATCATCAGTACCACAGCCACCACGGCCACGGTTATTATCACCGCATTCTTGAAATGCCCGAGGTGGTTTATAATATAGAAGAGGAATGTGGCAGCTATTGCTATGCGGATGAGTACAGTGAAAAGGAGTGGCAGACGGTTCACCCTGCTTTCGGTCCACAATGCGCGAAACTCCTCCGAATGGTTCTTCTTCATTACCATGGCCCTGAGGAATGGCGATATGAACATCACCGTCAGCAATCCACATAGAGCGTCGGCCCACCATTCTTTGCCCCACGATGGCGTCATCTTGTGCGCTAATGGCAGGAAGAAGGCGAACATTATAACTATGACAGCAATGGAGAGAATGGAGTACACCACTACGTAGAGCGATATCTGACTCAGCAGTTTCTTCCAGTTACTCTGCTCTGCCGCCGTAGTCTGGTGGTTTCCGCTAATGCGGCTCAGGCGTCGTAGCCATCGCTTGGGCAGCTTTCTCTCAAGCAGTTCATAGCACGGTTCGGCAGCACGTATCATATAAGGTGTGATGAATGTCGTAATCACTGACACCGCCACGACCACAGGGTAGAGGAAGTTGCTTATCACTCCGAGCGACAGTCCGAGCGATGCGATGATGAATGCGAACTCGCCTATCTGCGCCATGGAGAATCCGCAGCGCATTGCTGTGCGGAGAGGCTGCCCGCTAAGCATGAATCCTAACGAACCGAATATGCCTTGACCTATTAATATGGTCAGAATGAGCACCGCAATCGGCAGTGCGTAATCAACAAGAATCTTAGGGTCGACGAGCATTCCCACCGACACAAAGAATACGGCTCCGAACAGGTTTTTCACCGGTTCGACAAGACGGATTATCTTGTCGGCCTCGATGGTCTCTGCGAGAATGCTACCCATCACAAATGCCCCGAAAGCACTACTGAATCCCACGCCGGTAGATATCACCGCCATCAGACAGCATAATCCGATGGCAATAATCACCATTGTCTCGTCGTTGATGAGCTTTCGAGTAGAACGCAGGAATTGCGGAATAAGGAAAATACCCACCACAAACCACAGCACGAGGAAGAATCCTATCTGCAGTACGCTCTCGAGCATCTGTCCGCCGTTGGGGTTCTGTCCGCTGGCAATAGCCGAGAGCATCACCATCATTATAATCGCCAGTATGTCTTCCAGTATGAGCACACTCATCACAAGCGATGCAAAGCGTTGCTGCCGAAGGCCCATATCGTCGAATGCCTTGTAAATGATAGTCGTAGAAGACATGGCAAGCATTCCGGCCAGGAATATGCAGTCCATGTTGCTCCATCCGAAGATGTGGCCCACTGATAATCCCAAAACCATCATTGAGAAGATGATGCTTATGGCGGCAATCACCGGGGCCATGCCCATCTTCAGTATCTTCTTAAACGAAAAGTCGAGTCCCAGCGAGAACAAGAGGAAAATCACTCCGATGTCGGCCCAAGTCTGTATGCTTGTCTTATCAACCACCGACATGGTGTAGGGCATGTTTGGCGACACGAGGAATCCTGCCACTATGTATCCTAACACAAGTGGCTGTCCGAGTTTCTTGAACAATAAGGTCACAATGCTTGCAACAATCAGAATCAGTGCAAGGTCGGTAACAAGATTCATTCTTTCCTTCTTATTTCTGTAGTTTGGATGCTTTTAGCGAATGAGTACTAATCGTGGTATTTTGCTGTCAGTTCGCAAATCTTGACTATCACATCGACTGCCTTGCGCATCACTTGTATCGAAACGAATTCATAAGGTCCGTGGAAGTTCACTCCTCCTGCAAAAATGTTGGGGCAGGGGAGTCCCTTGAATGACAGTTGTGCCCCATCGGTGCCGCCTCTGATAGGCTCCACACGAGGAGGTACGCCCGTCTCTTGCATCGCCTTCAGCACTATGTCGATGACATGCATGTTGGGGTCGATCTTCTCCTTCATGTTGTAGTACTGGTCGTTGACGTCGGCCACGACGGTACCCTCGCCGTACTTCTCGTTCATCTTCTCGGCCTGAGCCTTGATAAACTCTTTGCGTGCCTCAAACTTCTGTCGGTCGTGGTCGCGGATGATATAGGATAGTGTGGCGTTTTCGATACCCGACTGTATGCCCAGCAGGTGATAGAATCCCTCGTAGCCCTCTGTCTCTTCCGGTGTCTCGTTGGCAGGCAGCATTGCTATGAACTCAGCAGCCAGGCGGTTGGCGTTAATCATCTTACCTTTTGCATAACCCGGGTGCACGCTCACACCCTTTATGCGTATCTTTGCCGAGGCGGCGTTGAAGTTCTCATATTCAAGGTCACCGAGGTCACTTCCATCCATTGTGTAAGCCCACTCGCATCCGAATTTCTCCACGTCGAAATGGTGTGCACCCATTCCTATCTCCTCGTCGGGATTGAAAGCCACTCGAATGTCGCCGTGTTCCACCTCGCTATGGTCGCGCAGCCAGCACATTGCCTGCACTATCTCGGCTATTCCGGCCTTGTCGTCGGCACCGAGCAGGGTGTGGCCGTCGGTCACAATCAGGTCTTCGCCGATATGGCTCAGCAGTTCGGGAAATTTCTTCGGCGAGGAGACGATGCCCTCCGAGAGCACGATGTCGCCACCGTCGTAAGCCTTTACAATGCGGGGCTTTATGTCGGCACCGCTGCAGTCGGGGCTGGTGTCGTAGTGACTGATGAAGCCGATTGTGGGAATCTCCTTCTTAGTGTTGGCTTTCAGGGTGGCGTAGATATATCCCATCTCGTCCATTTCAACATTGCTGAGCCCCTCGGATTCGAGTTCTTTCTTCAGATAATCGGCAAAAACCAGCTGTTTCGACGTACTTGGCACGCTCTGGCTCTCTTCGCTCGATTGCGTGTCGAACTGTGTATAGTTCAAAAATCTTTGTACTAAGTCCATTTCTTTATTTTGTTTTAATTACTTGCTTTATCAAAAGCCTACATCCCTACAAATTTACTCATTATTTATATATGTCGCAATACTTTTTGCTTTTTTTTCTTCGAAACGTGTTAAATAGCAAATGGCATAGCTCATAAAAAAGATTGGGCGATGTCTTAGAAAATACTGCGCGCATGGTCGCAAAGTTCGGAAAAAAACTTGAGATATGCAAACAATATGTGGGTAATCAATCGGTGCGGAGAAAGAAATAAAAGCCGTTAAGAAACGAAATATTTTCTCTCACAAATAATTTTGCTAGCAAAATTTCGAATAAAGAGGCTCTTTAATGTCAATAGATGGGCTCTTTAATGAAAAATTTGCTAGCAAAATTTTCAGAAGACGATTTCTTTATTTAATTCTTTTTGTTCTGTACTCGATTTTATGTAACTTTTCCATCTTTGTAGATGAAGAAGTTACTTCATCTCGGCATAAAAAAGAAATAGTTTTCTTTTGTTCTGCACTCGATTTTATGTGACTTTTCCATCTGTGTAGATGAAGAAGTTATTTCATCTCGGCATAAAAAAAGAAATGATTTCTTTTGTTCTGCTCTCGATTTTATGTAACTTTGTAAACGGGAATTAGAAACATTCCTGTTCACTTAAATTTGAAGATATGAAAAGCCGTATTGCTATCCTTTTGTTGTTCTCCATGTTTGTCGTGTCGTCACAGGCGTCAACCCCAAGCCGCGAAGGAAAGATCTACCATTTCTCCCATCCGCTCTATGGAGCCGCCTATTACGCTGAGTATGCCCCCACCGATAGGCTCGACGAGGATATCCGCTTGATGAAGGAGGCTGGGCTCAACGTGGTGCGTATCGGCGAGAGCACGTGGTCGCTCTTCGAACCGCAGGACGGGCAGTTTGAGTTCGCATGGATGGATCGTATCATCGACCACATGCACAAGGCCGGGATAAAGGTCATCCTCGGCACTCCTACATACAGCATTCCCGCGTGGATGGCAGCCGAGCACCCCGAGGTGCTGGCACACACAACGAAAGATGAGCAGCGCTATTACGGCATGCGGCAGAACATGGACTTGAAAAACCCCACCTACCTGCGCTACTCCGAGAGGATAATACGCAAGCTAATGGAGCGCTACGCAAAGCATCCGGCGGTGATAGGATATCAGGTGGACAACGAAGCCGACTCGCGATTCATCGACAATAAAGACTATTTCGAAGGGTTTAAGCAATACATCCGCGACGAGTTCAACGACGACCTCAAGGAGCTAAACCGCCGATGGGGGCTCAATTTCTGGGGGATGAACATCAACAAATGGGACGACTTTTATGACCGCAAGGGAGTCACCAACCCCTCGTATAAAATATGGTGGGAGCGATGGAACCGCAAAGTGCTGGCCGACTTCATCAACTGGCAGATCGACATCGTCAACGAGTACCGACGCCCCGAGCAGTTTGTCATGCACTGCTTCATGCCCTACCTCTTCAGTATGGATCAGGTGGAGGCGTTCCGACAGATGGACTACCCGGCTGTGAACATCTACTACGACCGCCAAGACCGGCAGGATGGGATGAAGATTGCCTACTTTGCCGACTTCGTCAGGCCCATCGCCAACAATCATAACTTCATCTGCACCGAGACAACAGCCCAGACATCATCGTCGTCGAGCCGATATCAGAATCCCCCCTACGACGGTCAGCTGCGGCAGAACATGTATGCCTTCTTCGCCAACGGAGCCAATATGGTGGCCTACTGGCATTGGGCGTCAAATCACTACGGTGCCGAAACCTACTGCCGTGGGCTCATCGGACACGACCAGCTGCCATCGCGTGTGTACTATGAGTTCCAGCGCAACGCTGCAGAGCTCGAGCGCATCGGCAGTCAGCTGGTGAACATCAAGAAGCGCAACCGAGTGGCTATGCTGTTCAGCCATGACTCGAAGTACGGGCTCGAGTTCATGCCGTACACCGACAACAACTACGACTATCAGGACTACATGATCTATGAGGCACTCTATAAGCAGAACATCGAGTGTGACATCCTCTCCGTCGACAAGCGTCAGGATTTCACCGGCTACGACGTGCTGATCATCCCACCGCTGTATATTGCCTCCGATGAGTTGCTGTTGAAAATCAGTGAGTTCGTTCGTCAGGGCGGCGAGGTGGTCATGTGTTGGAAGAGCGGTTATGCCGACCTCGACAGCTACGTGCGTCCCGTGGTGGCACCAGGTCCGCTCACCGACGTGTGCGGGTTCACCTACAACGAATACTCCACCATCGGCACGCTACCGCTGAAGCCAAACGCTATCGGTGCCACCGACAACACTGTCAGCACATGGATTGAGTTTCTGCGCCCCACAATGGCAACGCCGCTTGCCTATGCAGATCATCCATTCTTCGGGCAGTGGCCGTGCATAACCGAGAATAGTTACGGTCGCGGTCACCTCATTTATATGGGCGCTATTCCGTCGAAGGACATACTGAGACGACTCATCAACCGAGCCGTCGATCGCAAGGGCATTCTGCAGGCAGAGCGACAATATCAGTTCCCCATCATTTTCCGCAGTGGCACCACCGAAAAGGGCCATCCCATTCACTACATCTTCAATTTTTCGGCAGAGCCCGTGAGCGTCACTTATCCCTACAGCAGCAGCAACTCGTTGCTCGACTCCGCCAAGCTGTCGAGAGGCCAGAACCTGACAGTCGAGCCGTGGGGAGTCGTCATCGCGGTAGAGAAATAATTGTTATATATTATATTCAGCATGAGTAAGTTGACTAAAGAAGAGTTCATTAAAAGGGTCAAAGAGGTTCATGGGGATAGATATGACTATTCCAAAGTGGAATACGTGGATTATAAGTTAAAGGTTTGCATTATTTGTTCTAAGCATGGAGATTTCTGGCAAAGGCCAGATGTTCATTTACAAGGAAAGGGTTGTCCTAAGTGTGGAAGAGAAAGAATTGCAGCATCCAGTAGAAAGACCAAAATGCAATTTTTACAGGAGGCAAAGAGAGTCCATGGCAACAAATATGACTATTCCAAAGTAGAATATGAAAACTACCAAACAAAGGTCGTGATAACCTGCCCTGTCCATGGTGGATTTGTTCAAACTCCTACATTACATTTACAAGGTTCAGGTTGTCCTAAATGTGGAAATGACAGAACCTCCTTGAGATTAACAAGAGATGACTTTGTTTCCAAGGCTAAGGCTATTCATGGAGACAGATACGACTATTCCAAGGTAAAGTATACTGGAAATAAGGATAAAGTTTGTATAATCTGTAAAGAACATGGCGAGTTCTGGCAAGAGGCAAGACTTCATCTTAGTGGATGCGGTTGTCCAATCTGTGCTGGTCGAAAAAAAATGAGGACATCTGATTTTATAAAGAAAGCCAGAATTGCTCATGGAGATAAGTATGATTATTCTAAAGCTGAATATAAAGGCAATAAAGACAAGGTATGTATCATTTGTCCTGAACATGGCGAGTTTTGGCAACACGCCAGTAATCATTTAAGGGGTGTTGGATGTCCTAAGTGTGGAATTATTACTAGTAGTTCGAAACAAAAGATATGGACTAGGGAGAGATGTTATGAAACAGCACGCCAGTATAAAGAATTAAACTCTTTTTGTAAAGAGTGTCAAACTGCCTATGTTATTGCTCATCGTAATGGATGGCTACAAGATTACACATGGTTAAGCCGTAGGCAACTCCCAAATGGATATTGGACAAAAGAACTAGTCCTTGAAGAAGCACGCAAATATAAAAATTCACATGAGTTTAAAGAGAGAAATCCCAAGGCATATAGTGCAGCACACCGTAAAGGTTGGATGAAAGAATGCACTTGGTTTGTAAAACCAAAAAATGCAAAAAAGTGGGACTATGATACTTGTTTTGAGGAAGCTCAGAAATATACCACTCTGACCGATTTTCGCGTTAATTCTATATACTCTTATTGTATGGCCAGAGACAAAGGGTGGTTAAAAGAATATACGTGGCTTAAAAAACACGTAAATATTTTTAATCATGGAGCATGTTTATCTGAGGCTAAAAGATACCAATACTTCAATGATTTTCGTGCGCAGTCTCACCAATTCTATATGGTGGCTCGAAACCGAGGTTGGTTAAGAGAATATACATGGTTAATAAAAGAGCCCGTAGAACCATACAACAAGAAATGGAAATATGACACATGTTATGCAGAGGCTAAGAAATATAAGACACGAAGTGAGTTTAATAAGAAACGATCAGGGGCTTATGATGTTGCAAGGAGAAATGGATGGTTAGCAGACTATACTTGGATGCCTGATTTAACAGATTCAGAAGCTAAAGTAGATAGTGTATATTGCTATCTGTTTGATGAGCAAAAAGCTGCATATGTGGGGCGAACGTTGATGTACCGTCAACATATAAGAGATATAGAGCATGGTAATTATGAAAAGGATGCTGTATATAAATTTGCGTATAAACATAATTGCATAATCCCTATGATGCAGATAATTGAAGAAAACCTAACAATTCAACAGGGAAGAGAGCGCGAAGACTACTGGCGAAAATACTACGAATCAAAGGGCTATTTTATGCTAAATAAGGCAGCCACGGGAACAAAGAGTGGATCTATTGGCGCTTTGGGACGAGGTAAATGGACTTTCGAGAAAGCATACAAAATAGCACAAGCATTTCAAACAGTCAATGAAATGTGTGAAGAATATGAATATCTATATAAAATATCGAAAGCAAGAGGATGGCTGGATAAGTTCGATTGGTTTAGGGGAGAAGAGATAAGGATAGAAAAAGCGACAAAATGGACTGAAACTGTTTGTCGAGAAGAGGCTCTCAAATATACATCCAGAAAAGATTTTAGAAAAAAATGTAAAGGTGCTTACGATAAAGCAAAAGAAATGGGGTGGCTGGAGAGTTACACATGGCTAGTTCATCAGAAACTTCAATCCGAATGGGATTATGATAGTTGCAAAATGGAGGCCATGAAGTATCCAAATAGAAATGAATTTGGCAAACACTCATACGGAGCATATACTCGTTCAAGAAAAGAAGGCTGGCTTGATGAATTCTATCCTATACCGCTTCGGAGAGTCCTTGATTATGACACATGTAAAAAACTAGCATTCAAATACAATAGTATCAGTGAATTAATGGCTAATGACAATAGTTTATATGGATCATTATTAAAAAAAGGTTGGATGAAAGATTTCTTCCCCAATGTTAATAATACAGATATTAAACGAAATAAGAACTAAGGACAAACGAGACTACATTATTGGACTTATTGGTGTCGAGGTCAATATATAAAAATAAATAATCATATAGATATGAGAAAGTCACTATTCATTGCAGTCCTATCCTTTTTTATTGCCCTGTCGTTTTTCTCATGTTCCGAGAAGAAATCGTCATCTTTCGCAGAAAGCGACAAGCTACTCGCTGCGTCAATCCTGAGCGACTCCACACTCGTGAAGGTCGATCGCATGGGCCATAGTCTCTTAACCCGTGGATACAATGCCGGCGACGGGTATTCCGAGGTGTGGATACGCGATTTCAACACTTTCATAGAGACCTCGATGGATGCCGTCAGCCCTTCAGACGTCAGAGAGGCGCTGACAGTGTTCTTCATGTTGCAACAGCAGAACGGCGAGGTGGTAGATGGGTATGTGCTCAAGGAAGATTTCGACTGGGACGACAGCGTGCGCTACTACTCCGAGGCGGCACCCAGACATGTGGGATTCAAGAACACCGTCGAGACCGATCAGGAGACTTCGCTCATTCAGGCGGTGAGGAAGTACGTGGAGCGGACAGGCGACACCGACTTCCTATCGCTCGAGGTGGCAGGCATAACAGTGTATGAGCGCATGCAGGCTGCTATCGATTACCTGACAAGAGAGAAGCGCGATGCCACATACCATCTGCTCACAGGAGCACTGACAGCTGACTGGGGCGATGTAGAGAACGACTCGGTGTGCTGTGTGGACATCGGCGAGGGATCGGTCGCCACCATCGATATCTACGATAACGCAATGATGGTAATCGCGCTGCGCGACATGCAGCAACTATCGCCCGATGACGAGAGTAAGGCAAAATGGGGTGCCATGGAACAAGAGTATCGTCGTAATATACGCAAACATCTGTGGGACAGCAGACGGCAGCGTTTCATTCCTCATCTGTACCCCGACGGCAAACCGAAGGAAGTCTATTTCGACGAGAGCCAGATATACTATCACGGAGGCACTGCCATAGCCATCGAGGCCGATTTGCTGACAGCCGATGAGGTGAGGAAGGTGAACGCCGACATGCTCGAGAATGTGCGCGAGTCGGGAATGCCATCCATCGGACTCACCGTCTATCCCACCTATCCTTCGGGGTTCTTTTATGGCGGGATGAGCAAACCGTTTTATTACCAGAACGGTGGCGACTGGACATGGTTCGGCGGTAGGATGATACAAGGGCTCATACGCTACGGCCTCGTGGGAGAAGCTTATCAGGAACTGCGCCCGATGATCGATCGCGTGATAGTAAACGGCGATTTCTACGAATGGTACGGCATAGGTAACCAGCCCCGTGGCTCGTCAGCATTCAAAGGCTCGGCAGGAGTGCTCTGCAAGGCAATCGCCATGCTCCGCGCCTGGGCCCAGCAAACCATAGGAGAGCAATAACAATTTTGTGTAACTTCTTAATCCTCAAACACGTATCCGAAGCCAGTGCGGCTGACGATGTTTCGAGCGTAGGGCCCCAGTTTTTTACGAAGACGGGTGATGTTGACATTAATGGTATGGTCAGAAACTATGACTTTAGCCCAAACGGTATCCATTAGTTGTTGGCGAGAGACTACATTCCCACGGTTAGATAAGAGTAGGTGGAGTAGAGCGAACTCCGTAGGGGTAAGATTAACTGGGATGCCGTTAACGGTTACTGTCTTCTTGTCGAGGTTTAGACTCAGGCCATAATAGCTAAGCAGATGCTTGCCAAGACGGGCTTCGACAATATTCATGACATAATCGCCGATTTTCTCGCAGTCGGCAGCAATGTCGTTGTAGAGAGTGCCGAGAGCATAAGAATACTGATGTGAGTTGACACCAATGATAGTCTCGCTCCTGAGTTGATTGCGGAGCTCATTGATATCGTCCTCGATGGAGAGAGAGTCGGAGAGTGACAGGTCTTTGCGACGTCCGCTGACCACTACAATCATCTGAGCCACAGCTTCATTTACCAGTCGAAGCATGTCATGCAATCTTGTGTATTGCTCAGTTATGAAGTCGTCTTTGGTCTCACGCAGATGGTTGACTGTGCGAGCTATCTTATAACAGGCATCACCGATTGATTCTAATTCTCCAATCTGGCGGAGCATCACGCGCGTCTTGTCCTTTGTGTCATCAGAAAGGTGCTCATTACCTACTTGTTCCAGGTAATTCGCAATTTCTATTTCCATGTTATCGGCTATGGTCTCATAGCGCTCGATGCGTGCATACTGACTGGCGAACTCTTTTTTGTCCTTCTCATCTATGAGTGCACACACCATTCCAAACATGCGGTGCATGCGTTCTGCAAAGTTCACTATTTCCTTTTGTGCTTGGAGTATAGCAATTTCAGGTGTCTGCATCACACCGCCGCTGATGTAGTGCAACGTGGTAGGCTCTTTTGTTTTTGCATCACTTTCAGGTAGAATCTTACATACAAGCCGCTCCATTTGAGGGATAAAGCCGATGAGTATGGCAGTGTTAAAGACATTGAAACATGTGTGGAACATGGCAAGCACTACAGGTATCCGCGCTGTCTGTCCCGACATAGAGGGATTGTATCCTACAATACTGCACACCATGTTGACAAAGGGATAGAACACTGCGAGCACCCAGATGACTCCGAACACGTTGAACAGCAGGTGAGCCAATGCTGCCCGGCGAGCTTCAATGCCTGCACCAAAAGCCGCAAGATTGGCAGTAGCTGTAGTGCCTATGTTTTCTCCCATCACCAAAGCGATACCCATATAGATGGGCAGCACGCCCGTAGAACAGAGCAGTATGGTTATGGCCATTACCGCGGCTGACGACTGCACAATGCAAGTAATGATGGTGCCGGCGGCAAGAAAGACAAGGAGAGTGAGATAGCTACTAGTATC
Source organism: uncultured Prevotellaceae bacterium (assembly GCA_902783625.1). GTDB lineage: Bacteria > Bacteroidota > Bacteroidia > Bacteroidales > Bacteroidaceae > Prevotella. The sequence goes on along the minus strand of CACZRN010000010.1, from coordinate 5,324 downwards.
GAACGAGGCGAAGAAACTGACCACATCAGCGTTGTGTGCCAGATCCATGTCGCGCCCAACATTGCTCAGCATAACCAGCGACCAGAAAAGAAAAGCCAATCCGAAGAGGAAATCGCCTGCCACACGATGACGTTTCTTGTAGATAAGCACCATGCCGATGAGGAAAGCAGGGAATACGATAATGGTTAGGTCTAGATTGTAGCCTAACGACATAATCCACGCTGTGAGAGTAGTGCCGATGTTGGCACCCATTATGATTGATATGGCTTGTGCCAGTGAGAGCAGGCCTGCCGAGACAAACGAGACAGTCATGACCGTTGTTGCCGATGAAGACTGCACGGCGCAGGTTATCATCGTACCTGTCAGCATGCCGCTTAAGCGGTTGCCGGTTAGTTGTGCTAATATATGTCGCAAACTTGGTCCTGCCATTTTCTGCAGGGCATCGCTCATTGTTTTCATGCCATAAATAAGTAGTGCCAATGAGCCAAGCAACCTGAAAAACAAATCAATCGTCATATCTTTATTTTGTAATTACACTGCAAAGATATGAAAACTTAGCTAAACATAATTAATAGCGCGGTTACATTTCGGTTACAAAAAACACCAAATAGCTTATATATCATAAAAGGGTTATCTGTAGTATGGCTTTTATCTTTTTTGTTCTTCCGTTGGGATTTCTGCGCAGAGCTTGCCTGTAGGCTGCGCCAGCCATCGTAAAAAAGATTAAAAGAAGCACCAAAACCAAAAGCAAGCTTTCGTTTTGCCACTTCTTTTAATATTTAGTGATCCCGTTGGGATTCAAACCCAAGACCTTCAGAACCGGAATCTGACGCTCTATTCAGCTAAGCTACGGGACCTCAGTTGCGGATGCAAAAGTAGTTAAAAAAAACAATATAGATAAATTTTAACGGAAAAAAGTTCGCTTTTAAGTGGCAAAGGTTGTAATTTTGCAACCCGCTAATCTATTCAAACAGTTATTAACGCGGTTCAAAAACGAATAAATAAATATATATTATGAGAAAGTTTTTAATTCTCTCTGCGATGGTGCTTGTTGTTATGACGGCATCTGCAATACCTGCAAAGCGAGGCATCTGGCGCATGCTGAAACTGACCGACGGCACTGAGGTGAAGGCTCAACTCGTGGGTGACGAGCATGCTCACTTCTGGCTTGCCGACGATGGTACGCGCTATCGTAAGACTGCAGACGGCACATATGCTGCGGTCAGCAAAGAAACAATCACGAAGAAGGCTATCGCAAGCAGAAAGCGCCATGCCATAGGGCGTCGCACATTGCGACAGGGTGCACAGCGGAAAGCATCAAGTCAGTTCATCGGCGACAAGAAGGGCCTGATTATTCTTGTTAATTTCAGTGATAAGAAATTTGGCATTGGACATGACAGGGATTTTTATAACAAGGTGGCCAACGAAGAGGGATATACCGACAGCAACGGCTTTGAAGGCAGCGTGAGCGACTATTTCAAGGATCAGAGTTTTGGCGTGTTCAGACTCGATTTCGATGTTGTGGGACCTGTTCAGCTCGCTAATGGATATGCGTATTATGGTGAGGATGACGAAAATGGCGACGACATGCGTGCCGGCGAGATGGTGGTAGAGGCATGCCAGGCTATTGACGACGAAGTGGATTTCAGTGATTACGACTGGGATGGCGACGGATTTGTCGATCAGGTCTATGTACTCTATGCATGGCACGGTACGGCTACGTATAGCGACGACGACACCGTGTGGCAGCACGAATATACACTCGAAGAGAGTGACTACGGAAAGACCCTCACGCTCGACGACGTGCAGATAAACACCTATGCATGCAGCAGCGAACTGGGACAGAGCCGCATCGACGGCATCGGAACCATCTGCCATGAGTTCTCACACTGCCTCGGATTCCCCGATATGTACGATACTCAGTATGAAGGCCGTTACGGCATGGGCTCTTGGGACCTGATGTGCTCGGGTAGCTACAACGGTGGCTCGTTCTGTCCGGCAGGATACACAAGCTATGAGCGCTGGGTGGCAGGATGGCTCAATCCGATAGAACTCACTGAGGACGTGAGTGTTACCGATATGAAAGCACTGAGCGATGGCGGGGAGAGCTATGTTATCTATAACGACGCACACCCCGATGAGTACTATCTCCTTGAGAACCGCCAGCTCACTGGCTGGGACAGCGAGCTACACGCAGCAGGCATGCTCATACTGCATGTTGACTACGACGAGACGGTATGGCGTTGGAACATCGTCAACGATATTGTCGACTACAGTGACTACGAAGGTTACGAAGATTGTGTCAACGACCATCAGCGTTTGACGATATTTCATGCTGATGACGACGACGACAGCAGTTATTGGAACTCCCACTATCAGTTTTACTCAAAGACCACTGAGGAGGGCGACCCTTATCCGTACGGATCGAACAACATGTTGACAAACTCCTCAAAGCCGAGTGCTACTCTATATAATAAAAATACCGACGGCAAGAAGCTGATGAATAAGAGCGTGACCGACATCACTCAGAACGAGGACGGTACGATAGCATTCAATTTCAGTCCTGAGCCTGCTTCGGTTGTTCCTGAAGGCGGCTTGGCGTTTTACGAGTCGTTTAACCTCTGCGACGGCACAGGCGGTAACGACGGGTTGTGGAATAGCACCATTGCAAGTGCAGTGTTCAATTCCGACAACGAAGGGTGGGAGAGTGAAAAGGCATATGGTGCGAATCAATGTGCAAAATTTGGCACAAGCAGCATAGTCGGAGTGGCCACCACACCAGAGTTTTATGTCGATGGTGAGGCAACGTTCACATTCCTTGCTGGTGCTTGGAATACTGGAAAGGAGAAGACCGACCTTAGTCTTATTGCATCCGACGGCGCAACGCTTTCCAAGGCAGCGTTCACGATGAAAAAAGGAGAGTGGACTGATTTTACTACAGTAATCACAGCCAACGGCAATGTTCAGATACAGTTTGTTGGCAGTGGGCGTTTCTTCCTTGATGAGGTAAAGGCCATCGTTCCTCAAACTGGTATTGCAGAGACAATTATCAAGACAAATCGCAACCTTGGAGTTGTTTATGACTTGCAAGGTCGTCGTGTTGGATCAACGATGAACTTCAGCAGTCTGCCGAAGGGAATTTACATCGTCGATGGAAAGAAAGTGGTAAGATAATTCATGTAATTACATCGAATAACGATTGGGCTGGACACTTCAATGAGTGTCCAGCCCAATTTGTTTTTATTCGGTAGGCAAATGCCCGTGTCTATTTCAGTGTCAGCTTCACCATCTGGTCGCCTACAATGATATCGTATTCGCCATCCTCCAAGAACCAATTGCCGTCGTTGTCGTAATGACCGAAGTCGAGCTCGGGGTCAATCTCGAAGGTAAATGTCTTCGTCTCGCCTTTCTTTATCAACTGCTTGTCGAAATATTTCAGCTCTTTCACTGGTCTTGTCAGCCTACGGCATGCAGGGTCGGCAATGAAGAAGTGCACTGTTTCCTTGGCATCGTAATTGCCGGTGTTTTTCACGTCGATGGTCGCCGTCAGTCTATCTTTGTATCCGAACTTGGTCTTCGACACTTTCAGCTCGCCATACTCAAACGTCGTGTAGCTCAGTCCGTATCCGAAGGGATAGAGCGGAGCCTCTGGCACGTCGGTGTAGCGGCCCTGATTGCCGGTGCGAGAGGCGCGGCGGGAGTTGTAGTAGATAGGAATCTGCCCGACACTGTATGGGAAAGTGACGCTCAACTTACCCGATGGAACCACCTCGCCCGTCAGTATATTCGTTAGCGCGTAGGCTCCCATGGTGCCCAGCTGCCACATCTCCACTATGGCATCGGCATTCTTCTCCACGCGTGGCAACTCGAGCGGACGGCCGTTCGAGAGCACCACGACTACAGGCTTGCCCGTTTTCTTCACAGCCTCGAGCAGTTTCTCTTGTCCCTCAGGCAGCGAGATTGAAGCCTTCGATGCGTTCTCACCGCTCCAACTGAACTTCTCGCCAAGGCACAGCACCACCACGTCAGCCCATGTTGCAAGACTGCGTGCCGACTGATATCCGTCGGTGGTATTACCCTCGATGTCGCATCCGGCGGTATATCTCACCTCTGCCGAGGTCATCTTCTCCTTCATCACCTCGAATATCGTTGCCACATCGTCGCCTGCTCCATGTGCGTGCCAGTTGCCCATCAGGTCGTCGCGGTTGTCGGCAAGCGGTCCCACGACAGCCACCCTGCGCACCTTTCCTTCCGTTAGCGGCAGCACGCTGCCCTCGTTCTTCAGCAGTACAATCGATTCCTCTGCCAGTCTTTGCGCAGCTTCCTTGGCATCGGGCAACAGATACTTCGCACTGTCGGCAACCTCTGGGGTATATGGATTCTCAAATAGTCCGAGTCGGAATTTCAGCGTCAGTATGCGCTTCACGGCGTCGTCGATGGTCTTCATCTTCACCTTTCCCTCATCGACGAGCTCCTTCAGGTGTGTGTCGTAGGCATGTGACATCATGTCGAGGTCGGTTCCGGCATTGATGGCCAGCTCGGTAGCCTCTTTCAAGTCGGCGGCATATCCCTGTCCGATCATCTGGTCGATGTCGGCCCAGTCAGACACTACCAGTCCCTTGAACGCCCAGCGGCCCTTCAGCACGGTGCGAAGCAGATAGTTGTTGGCTGTAGCCGGAGTGCCGTTGATGTCGTTGAACGATGTCATGAGCGATGCCACACCGTTTTTCACGGCAGCCTCGTAGGGAGGGATGTACATGTTCCACAGCGTGGATGGGGCTATCTCGGTGTACACATAGTCGCGTCCGCCCTCCGAAGCACCATATCCTACGAAGTGTTTCACGCACGCTGCCACATGATTCCTGTCGCTGAGGTCGTCGCCCTGGAAGCCTTTCACTGCAGCCACAGCAAAGCGTGCCGTGGTGTACGGGTCCTCACCGAAGCCCTCTGATATGCGTCCCCAGCGTGGGTCGTGCGCCACATCAATCATCGGCGAGAATGTCCAGTCGATACCACCTGCCCGAGCCTCACGTGCTGCCATCGATGCTGCGTGCTCGGTGAGCGACGGGTTCCATGAGCAGGCTTGCGCAAGTCCGATGGGGTAGATGGTCACAAAGCCATGTATCACGTCGTATCCGAACAAGATAGGAATGCCGAGTCGCGACTCCTCGACGGCTTTCTTCTGTACCGAGTTGCGAAGGGCAATCTCTTTGTCGAAATAAATCATCGAGCCCACCTCGGCCGGCACTTTGCCAAGCGCCTCGCCGATGTTGTTCGAGTTGTCGTTGGTGCCTGTGAAATACTGGCTTATCTGCATGCATTTC
>CACZRN010000009.1 GCA_902783625.1 uncultured Prevotellaceae bacterium | reverse complement strand
TTAAAAACAATTAAAATCATTAATAAAAATGGCAGATATTAAAGCTATTGCTGAGGAGTTGGTTAACCTCACAGTGAAAGAAGTAAATGAGTTGGCAACAGTCCTGAAGGACGAGTATGGTATTGAGCCTGCTGCTGCAGCCGTTGCTGTAGCTGCTCCTGCTGCTGGCGGCGCTGCTGCTGAGGCTGAGGAAAAGACATCTTTCGATGTTGTTCTCGCTGAGGTAGGTGCAACAAAGCTCCAGGTGGTTAAGGCTGTTAAGGAGGCTTGCGGTCTTGGTCTGAAAGAGGCTAAGGATCTCGTTGACGGTGCTCCTGCAACAATCAAGGAAGGTCTCTCTAAGGAAGAGGCTGAGAACCTTAAGAAGGCCATCGAAGAGGCTGGTGCAAAGGTAGAGCTCAAGTAATCTTGATACACGCTACGGAAGATTCGCGGGACTATGCGCCCGGGAATCTTTCTACTTATAGGAAACATGGTTAGGACTTGCCAAGTAGGCGATTCCTAACCATTTTGTGTCTTTTGTTGATAAATTAGTCTTTGGCGCACAATCGCCGTGACCAATTAAAAATTCTTATATGACAAAAATTGTTGATAACAGAGTAAATTTTGCAAGCGTACACAATCCGATGCCTTATCCGGATTTCTTGGATGTACAGCTGAAGTCGTTCAGAGATTTCTTGCAACTCGACACCCCTCCCGAGGAACGTAAGAAAGACGGACTGTACAAAGTCTTTGCCGACAATTTCCCTATTACGGATACACGCAATAACTTTGTATTGGAGTTTAAGGACTACTATATCGACCCGCCTCGCTATACTATTGAGGAGTGTCTTGAGCGTGGCCTTACGTACAGCGTTCCCCTGAAGGCAAAATTGAAGCTTTATTGTACCGATCCCGACCACACCGATTTCGACGATCAGACAACGGACGTGTTCCTTGGTACAATACCGTACATGACCGATAATGGAACATTCATTATCAATGGTGCCGAGCGCGTCGTGGTGTCGCAGCTGCACCGCTCGCCAGGCGTATTCTTCTCACAGGGACAGCATGCCAACGGAACTATCCTTTATTCTGCACGTATTATTCCGTTCAAGGGATCGTGGATAGAGTTCTCTACCGACATAAACAATGTGATGTATGCTTACATCGACCGTAAGAAGAAGCTGCCGGTAACCACTCTGCTCCGTGCTATGGGATACGAATCGGACAAGGATATCCTCCGACTGTTCGACCTTGCAGAGGAGATAAAGGTAAACAAGAGAAATCTCAAGGCCGCAATAGGCCGCAAGGTTGCTGCCCGCGTTATCAAGTCGTGGCCAGAGGATTTTGTTGATGAGGATACGGGCGAGGTTATCACAATCGACCGTCAAGAGGTTATTCTTGAGCGAGAGACAGAACTCACGGAAGAGAATATCCCATTGATCCTCGACAGCGACTCAAAGACAATACTGTTGCATAAGGATGCTGAGGTTACAAGTAAGTATGGCATCATATTCAACACATTGGCAAAAGACCCAAGCAACTCAGAGAAGGACGCCGTTAACTTTATCTATCGTCAGCTCCGCAATGCAGAGCCTGCCGATGATAACAGTGCAAAGGAAGTGTTCAACAACCTGTTCTTCTCGGAGAAGAGATACGACCTTGGCGATGTAGGACGCTATCGTATTAACAAGAAACTGAGTCTTGAGACAAGTCTCGACGTCCGTGTGCTGACACGCGACGATATCGTTGAGATTATCAAGTATCTCATTAAGCTTGTCAATTCGAATGCTACCGTCGACGATATCGACCACCTGTCGAATCGTCGTGTGCGCACTGTCGGTGAGCAGTTGGCAAATCAGTTCTCTATCGGTCTGGCACGTATGAGCCGTACCATCAGAGAAAGAATGAACGTCCGTGACAACGAGGTGTTCACTCCGACCGATCTGATTAACGCAAAGACTATGTCGAGCGTTATCAACTCGTTCTTCGGAACCAATCCTCTGTCGCAGTTCATGGACCAGACCAATCCTCTTGCCGAGGTTACGCACAAGCGTCGTCTGTCGGCACTTGGTCCTGGCGGTCTGTCGCGTGAGAGAGCAGGCTTCGAGGTTCGTGACGTTCACTACACACACTATGGACGTCTGTGCCCGATCGAGAGTCCTGAAGGCCCGAACATCGGACTTATTTCATCGCTTTGTGTATATGCAAAGATCAATGATCTCGGATTCATTGAGACACCATACCGTAAGGTGAAGAATGCCGTTGTTGACATGGACAATGACGACGTGGTCTATATCACGGCAGAAGAAGAGTCTGACAAGATTATCGGTCAGGGAAATGCTCCGTTGAAAAAGAACGGTACGTTTATCCGCACTTATGTGAAATGTCGTCAAGATGCCGACTATCCAGTGGTACCACCAGCAAATGTCGACTTGATTGACGTTTCACCTCAGCAGATTGCCTCTGTCTCGGCAGCACTTATTCCATTCCTTGAGCACGATGACGGTCACCGTGCACTGATGGGATGTAACATGATGCGTCAGGCAGTGCCACTGCTTCACAATGACGCTCCTATCGTAGGTACTGGACTTGAGAAACAGGTATGTGAAGATTCTCGTACAATGATTGTCGCAGAAGCCGATGGCGTTATCGAATACGTCGATTCAACCACAATCAGAATTCTGTATGACCGTACAGAGGACGAGGAGTTTGTCAGCTTCGAACCGGCATTGAAGGAATATCGTATTCCTAAGTTCCGTCGCACGAACCAGAATATGACCATCGACCTTCGTCCTATATGCGATAAAGGCCAGCATGTGAAGAAAGGCGACATTCTTACGGAAGGATATGCAACCGAAAATGGCGAACTTGCACTCGGACGTAACCTCCTCGTGGCTTACATGCCTTGGAAGGGTTACAACTACGAGGATGCTATTGTGCTCAGCGAACGCCTTGTTCGTGATGATATCCTCACATCTGTTCATGTTGAGGAACTCGAGCTCGAGGTGCGTGAGACAAAGCGTGGAATGGAGGAATTCACTTCTGATATTCCAAACGTAAGCGAAGAGGCAACAAAGGATCTTGACGATAACGGTATAATAAGAATCGGCGCGCGTGTTGAGCCGGGCGATATTATTATCGGTAAGATTTCTCCAAAGGGAGAGAGCGATCCTTCGCCAGAGGAGAAACTGCTTCGTGCTATCTTCGGTGATAAGGCCGGTGACGTTAAGGATACTTCGTTGAAGGCGAATCCATCGTTGAGCGGAGTCATCATCGACAAGAAGTTGTTCTCGCGTGCTGTGAAGACCAATGAGTCGAAGAAGCGCGACAAGGTGATCTTGCAGAAGCTCGACGAAGAATACGAGGCAAAGAATAACGACCTCATGGATATTCTTGTTGATAAACTGCAGACCCTCACTGATGGCATGGTATGTCAGGGTGTTAAAGACTCTTCGGGTACCGAGGTCATCAACAAGGGATTCAAGTTTGTCAAGGGCAATGAGACAACAATCGCCACATTCAAGAATCTGAGATACGACGATATCGAGTCGAACGCTTGGACCAACGACGCACATATCAATTCAATGATCCGTCAGCTCATCATGAACTATATGCACAAGTATAAAGTTCTGGATGCAGAGATGAAGCGTCGCAAGTTTGCGGTATCTATTGGCGATGAATTGCCTTCTGGTATTCAGCAGATGGCCAAGGTCTATGTGGCCAAGAAACGTAAGATTGGTGTCGGTGATAAACTTGCCGGTCGCCATGGTAACAAGGGTATTGTCTCAAAGGTGGTACGCATGGAAGACATGCCGTTCCTTGAGGATGGCCGTCCTGTAGACCTTGTGCTCAATCCACTTGGTGTGCCATCTCGTATGAATCTCGGACAGATATTCGAGGCTATTCTCGGTGCTGCAGGTAAGCGTCTGGGCGTTAAGTTCGCTACACCTATCTTCGATGGTGCCAAACTTGACGATCTGTCGGAATGGACAGAGAAAGCCGGTCTGCCACATCTGTGTTCAACACATCTGTATGATGGTGAGACGGGTGAGCGTTTCGACCAGCCGGCCACAGTGGGAGTAACCTACTTCCTCAAACTTGGTCACATGGTTGAAGACAAGATGCACGCTCGCAGCATTGGTCCATACTCTCTCATCACTCAGCAGCCATTGGGCGGTAAGGCTCAGTTTGGTGGCCAGCGATTCGGAGAGATGGAGGTCTGGGCCCTCGAGGCATTCGGCGCAAGCCATGTGCTTCAGGAAATCCTGACTATTAAGTCTGACGACACAGTGGGTCGTAGTAAGGCTTATGAGGCTATTGTTAAGGGCGATCCTATGCCTACCCCTGGAATACCAGAGTCGCTCAACGTGCTTCTGCACGAATTGCGTGGACTTGGATTGAGTGTCAAACTGGATTAATTAGATAATAAGAATTAATAGATATGGCTTTTAAGAAAGATATAAAAGTTAAGAATAACTTCTCGAAGATAACCATCAGTCTGGCATCCCCAGAGGAGATTCTTGAGAATTCGTTCGGCGAGGTAACCAAGCCTGAGACAATCAACTATCGCACATATAAGCCCGAACGCGACGGATTGTTCTGCGAGCGTATCTTCGGTCCTACAAAGGACTACGAGTGCGGATGCGGAAAGTATAAGCGTATTCGTTACAAGGGCATCGTCTGCGATCGTTGTGGAGTAGAGGTCACCGAGAAGAAAGTGCGTCGTGAGCGTTCAGGACATATCGAACTGGTAGTGCCCGTTGCACACATCTGGTATTTCCGCTCTCTGCCAAACAAGATTGGATATCTGCTTGGTCTTCCCACGAAGAAACTGGATTCTATCATCTATTATGAGAAGTATGTCGTCATTAATCCAGGTGTACTTGCTCCGAAGAGCGATGATGATGAGCGTGGCATAGAAGAAGGCGTATGCAGAAAGTACGATCTTCTCTCCGAAGAGGAGTATTACAATATCGTTGAGAAATATCTCCCTGAGGACAATGCACATCTCGAAGATTCTAATCCCGACAAGTTTATCGCCAAGATGGGTGCCGAGGCAATCTACGATTTGCTCGCATCCGTTGACACCGATGCTTTGTCATATGAACTTCGTGACCAGGCCAACAACGATTCGAGCCAGCAGCGTAAGACTGAGGCTTTGAAACGTCTGCAGGTTGTTGAGGCTTTCCGTAGCTCGAAGGATATCAATCATCCTGAATGGATGGTGATGAAGATTATTCCTGTCATCCCACCAGAGCTCCGTCCACTTGTTCCACTTGATGGAGGACGCTTTGCTACATCCGATCTTAACGATCTCTACAGAAGGGTTATTATTAGAAACAACCGCCTAAAGAGACTCGTCGAGATTAAAGCCCCAGAGGTTATCCTCCGCAATGAGAAGCGTATGCTCCAAGAGGCTGTCGACAGTTTGTTCGACAACTCTCGTAAGAGTTCTGCAGTGAAGAGCGAGAGCAATCGTCCGCTCAAGTCGCTGTCTGACTCTCTGAAGGGTAAGCAAGGACGTTTCCGTCAGAACCTGCTCGGTAAGCGCGTTGACTATTCAGCACGTTCGGTTATCGTTGTAGGTCCTGAACTGAAAATGGGTGAGTGCGGTCTGCCGAAACTCATGGCAGCAGAGCTCTACAAGCCATTCATTATCCGCAAGCTCATTGAGCGCGGTATAGTGAAGACTGTGAAGAGTGCCAAGAGAATTGTTGACCGTCGCGAGCCGGTTATTTGGGACATCCTCGAGAATGTGATGAAGGGCCATCCAGTTCTTCTCAACCGTGCCCCGACACTTCACCGTCTCGGTATCCAGGCATTCCAGCCCAAGCTTATCGAAGGCAAGGCAATCCAGCTGCATCCTCTGGCATGTACCGCATTCAATGCCGACTTCGATGGCGACCAGATGGCTGTCCACCTCCCGTTGAGCAACGAGGCTATCCTCGAGGCACAGATTCTGATGCTCCAGAGCCACAATATCCTGAATCCTGCAAATGGAGCTCCTATCACTGTTCCTTCTCAGGACATGGTGCTCGGACTCTATTATATCACAAAGATTCGTCCGGGTGCTAAGGGTGAGGGCCTCACATTCTACGGACCAGAGGAGGCTATCATTGCCAACAATGAAGGTAAGTGCGATCTGCACGCGAAGGTTAATGTTCTTGTCGATGATGTAGTCGATGGCAAGCCAGTGCGTCACATCGTTGAAACTTCTGTTGGACGCGTGATTGTAAATGGTATTATTCCTGAGGAAGTAGGATTCTTCAATGATATTATTTCGAAGAAGACTCTCCGTGGCATTATCGCCGACGTTATCAAGACTGTAGGTATGGCTCGTGCATGCGAATTCCTCGATGGTATCAAGAACCTCGGTTATCGCATGTCGTATGTGGCTGGACTTTCGTTCAACCTCGACGATATCATCATCCCGCCAGAGAAGGAGGCTATTGTTGAGCGTGGTAACCGTGAGGTAGAGGAAATCACCAACAACTATAACATGGGATTCATCACCGATACCGAGCGTTACAACCAGGTAATCGATACATGGACTCACGTGAACAACGAGCTTGGTGATGTGCTGATGAAGCAGATGACTGAGGCCGACCAAGGCTTCAACGCTGTTTACATGATGCTCGACTCTGGTGCTCGTGGTTCGCGCGACCAGATCAAGCAGCTCTCAGGTATGCGTGGACTTATGGCAAAGCCTCAGAAGGCAGGTGCCGAGGGTGCTCAGATTATTGAGAATCCTATCCTGTCGAACTTCAAGGAGGGTATGTCGGTGCTCGAGTACTTTATCTCTTCTCATGGTGCACGTAAGGGTCTTGCCGATACGGCTATGAAGACTGCCGATGCAGGTTATCTGACTCGTCGTCTTGTTGACGTTTCGCACGACGTGATTATTACCGAAGAAGACTGTGGCACGCTCCGCGGACTTCAGTGCTCGGCATTGAAGAGCGGTGAAGAGGTTATCTCCACTCTCTACGAGCGCATTCTCGGACGTGTGTCTGTCCACGATGTTATCAATCCGTCAACAGGCGAAATCATCGTCAATGCTGGTGAGGAGATTACAGAGGACAAGGCAAGAGCAATCGAGGAGTCGCCTATCGAGAGCATAGAAATTCGTTCGGTGCTCACTTGCGAAAGCAAGAAGGGCGTCTGCATGAAGTGCTACGGTCGCAATCTTGCCACTAGCCGCATGGTTCAGATAGGTGAGGCTGTCGGTGTCATCGCTGCTCAGGCAATCGGTGAACCAGGTACACAGCTTACGCTCCGTACGTTCCACGCCGGTGGTGTGGCTGGTAATGCAGCCGCAAATGCGTCGATCGTTGCAAAGAACGACTCGCGCATCGAGTTTGAGGATCTGCGCACAGTGCCATACGTAGAAGGCGAGGGTAAGGACGCTGTCAAGTGTTTGATGGTAGTAAGCCGTCTGGCTGAAATAAGCTTCGTCGACGTAAATACTAATATTGTATTGTCGAAGATGAACGTTCCTTACGGTTCGTCGCTTTATTTCAAGCCCGGCGACAAGGTGAAGAAGGGCAATCTCATCGCACGTTGGGACCCGTTCAACGCCGTCATCGTCAGCGAATATGCTGGTAAACTTCGTTTCAAGGATGTTGTAGAGGGCTCTACCTACAAGGCAGAGACCGACGATACGACAGGTCTTACAGAAAAGATTATCACCGACTCGCGCGACCGCTCGCTTGTTCCTACTTGCGATGTGCTCGACAAGAGCGGCAATGTAATTGGAACGTACAACTTCCCTGTTGGTGGACACGTTGTTGTGGAGAATGGTGCCAAGATTCAGTCAGGTGCCACACTGGTGAAGATTCCTCGCGCCGTAGGTGGCGCAGGTGACATCACTGGTGGTCTGCCACGAGTTACCGAGCTCTTCGAGGCTCGCAATCCATCTAACCCAGCCATCGTAAGTGAAATCGACGGTGAGGTGACAATGGGTAAGGTAAAGCGTGGTAACCGCGAAATCATCGTTACATCGCGTACTGGCGAGCAGCGCAAGTATCTCGTGTCGCTCTCAAAACAAATCCTTGTTCAGGAGCATGATGCTGTGCGTGCCGGAACTCCGTTGTCTGACGGTGTTATCACACCAAACGATATCCTCGACATCAAAGGTCCTACGGCTGTGCAGGAGTATATCGTCAACGAGGTGCAGGATGTTTACCGTCTGCAGGGTGTGAAGATCAACGACAAGCACTTCGAGATCATCGTTCGCCAGATGATGCGCAAGGTGAAGATCAACGATCCAGGCGACACTACGTTCCTTGAGGAGGAACTTGTCGACAAACTCGACTTCGCTGAGGAGAACGATCGTATCTGGGGCAAGAAGGTTGTCCTCGATGCCGGCGACTCCGAAACGATGAAGCCTGGACAGATTGTCACCGCCCGCAAGCTGCGCGACGAGAACTCTAACCTGAAGCGCCGCGACCTCCGTATCGTGAAAGTGCGTGATGCTGTGCCCGCAACATCTACCCAGATACTGCAGGGTATCACTCGCGCTGCACTCCAGACAAAGAGCTTCATGTCAGCTGCTTCGTTCCAGGAGACTCAGAAGGTGCTCAACGATGCTGCTATCCGCGGCAAGGTAGACTACCTCGAGGGTATGAAGGAGAACGTTATCTGCGGTCACCTCATCCCGGCAGGTACTGGTCTGCGCCAGTGGGAGAAACTCATTGTGGGCTCGAAGGAAGAGTATGAGCGCATGGAGGCAAACAAGAAGAATGTGCTTGACTTTGCCGACGGCGAGGAACCGGTAGATGAGATTTAAGTCTTTATCTGATAATAAACGGAGGGGATCGTGCTTTAGCATGGTCCCCTTTTTATGTGCCTGTGCGTATTGATAGGAATTGATGTTTTTGATATCTGGCATTGATATCGGCAATGTCAGAAATAGATGTATACACATAAGAGCCTCTTAACCTGTGGAAAAGAGGCTCTTATGTCTTGCTTAATGGGCTCTTATGTCTTGCTTAAAAGGCACTTTACTGCTGATGGCAGTATTCCCTCTAGTGGGTATGTTTATGCCTCGCCTTTTTCTCCTCCAAAAGGAGACACCGTCTGCTTCATCGGCATATCGACGCGTATTGGGCCGAATTTTTGCTCGAACATCCCTACATTTTCCTGCAAGGCAAACAGCAGCCGCTTGCAGTTCTCCGGTGTCATGATTATTCTGCTTGCCACTTCGGGGCGCATGAGTCCTGGTAGCATGCGGGCAAAGTCGATAATGAATTCCGAGTTGGAGTGGGTTATAAGCGAAATGTTTGAGTAGATGCCGTGTGCCACTTCGGGGGTGATAGCCATTTGAGGCTCTTTCTTGATGTCCTTATTGTCGTCCATATGTTATAGTTTTTTTTCTTTTATTGCTGCGAAGTTAAAAATAAAAAAGGAAAAACAAAAGTATTTTTTACATAAAAGCCTTCATTTTTTTTGTTTTTTTACATTTCCCACGTGTTTTCAGTTGTCATTTTGTCAAAGATTAGGTCGTTTTTCTGTCATTTTGTTGACATAAATCAATTTGAAGTAGTAATTTAACAAATAAAATTTGCAATATGTATTAATTATGCATAATTTTGCGGTTGAAAATATTGTTTTGCAAAATTTAAGTGTTTTATTATTACAAATTTTAAAAAGTTGTTTTTATGGAGAAAAGATTAACTATGATTCTTGCGAGTCTGTTCCTAATGGTGGGATGGACATTTGCACAGACAACGGTTAATGGAGTAGTATTGTCTGAAGATGGCAACGAGCCTGTTATTGGTGCTACCGTTCAGGTGGTTGGCGCTAATAATGTAGGCACCGTGACCGATGTCGACGGACAATTTACCATTACATGTCCAGAAGGGAAGAATGTTATTCGCATTTCATACCTTGGCATGCAGCCTATCGAGGTTATTGGCAGGAAGAACTTGCGCATCGTGCTTCGCGACGACAGCAACGACCTCGATGAAATCATCGTTACGGGTTACGGTAACGTGAAGAAATCATCGTTTACCGGTGCTGCCGCAACAATCAATACCGAGGCATTGGCCGATGTGCCTACAGTGAGCCTTGAGGATAAGCTTGCCGGAGGTGTGCCGGGTGTGTCTATTTCCAACACTTCGGGTGCTCCTGGTGCTATCAGCAGCATCCGTATCCGTGGTATGGGCTCTATCAATGCCGGTAACGACCCGCTCATCGTCATCGACGGTGTGCCAATGATTAGCGGTGACATCAACCCGGTCGGAGCAGGTGGCTATAATGATGCTGGTACTAACTCGCTTTCCACACTCAACTCTAACGACATCGAGTCGATGACAGTCATCAAGGACGCTGCCGCTGCTTCTCTTTATGGATCACGTGCCGCAAACGGTGTGATCGTCATCACCACAAAGAGTGGTAAGAAGGGTAAGACCAATGTTGAGTTCCGCAGCGACTGGGGATTCTCGAATGCAGCAGTTGACTATCGTCCGCAGCTCAATGGTGACCAGCGTCGCAACTTGCTCATGAAAGGCTTAGAAAACTACATGGTTTATGAAGAGGGTGCACCCCTTGACATTGCAAAGGAGTTTGCATTGGAGAATATCGACGCCTTTGCCCCAATCCCCGAAGGCGGCTACACGAACTGGAAGGATCTGCTCTTCAAGACCGGACACCACCAGAACTATCAGGTGAGCGTCAATGGAGGTTCTGACAACACACAGTTCTATTCGTCAATATCTTATGTCAAGCAAGACGGTATCCTGACCAATCAGGGCATGGAGCGTTTCACTGGCAACGCAAACATCTCGCATAAGTTCGGTCGTTTCACTGTTCGCCTTAGCTCACTTTTCTCGAAACTGAACCAGAGCCTTGCAAACGAAAGCACATCTTACGACGGAACGATTGCCAACTACTGCTTCTTCCAGAGTCCTAGTGATGTTCCTTTCTTTGAGGATGGTTCTTTCAACAGAGAGATTGGTTTCACAGGCGTAAACCCGTTGTATGAGTATCTGCACAGCAGTGACCGCACTCGTATTAATCGTATGATGAACACCCTGCAGCTCACATATAATATATGGGACAACCTGAACATCTCTGAGAAAGTGTCTTACGACTTCTCTTCGAATTCTGAGGATGTGCTTTGGGATAAGTATTCACACAATGCTTCTGACTACGGCGGTCTCCTGCAGCGTTTTGGTTCACGTTTCTCTCAGTTGAATACTCAGACTCAGCTCACATATATCAAGAGTTTCGGTGACCATAACATCGATGCTCTGGCAGGATTTGAGACTGAAGATTTCGATTTCATAAGCGAATATATGAGCGGTCGGGATTATCCTGGCGAACTCTACGAAATTGCTAATGCCGGTGAAACTGATTCTGAGACATCGAAGAGCGGTTATCGTTTGACTTCGTTTATCGGACGCCTGAACTACAACTACGCCAACAAGTACTATGCAGGTCTGAGCTATCGTCGCGACGGTACATCACGCCTTGCCAAGGATAACCGTTGGGGTGACTTCTGGTCGGTAAGCGGTGCATGGCGTTTCACAGGCGAAAGCTTCATGGAGAGCGTCAAAAATACACTGACCGATGGTAAGATCCGTATCAGCTATGGTGTAAACGGTACACAGCCTTCAGGCTATTACGGCTACATGAATCTTTATCGTTATGGTGTTCTCTATAACGGTAGTTCAGGTATGGCAATCATCGGTGTGGGTAACCCAGGACTGAAGTGGGAGAAGAACCACGCATTCAACCTTGGTTTCGACCTCACCTTCTGGAACCGACTCACAGTAGGCATCGACTTCTATACCCGTACAACGAAGGATCTTATCTACGACCTGCCTATCTCGGCAGTACCTGGATATTATTCAACTGACGATGATGGCAACCCGATTATCGCAGCTGCACAGAATGTGGGCTCACTGAAGAACACTGGTATTGAGGTGACAATCAACTCTGTCAACATTCAAAAGCCTGATTTCGAATGGACCACACAGCTCAACTTCGGTCACAACCACAATAAGGTTTCAAAACTCGACGGAGAGATGAATGAAATCGTATCTAATCCGTTCATCCACCGTGTGGGCGAGACCTATTGGTCGTACTATCTCTACGAGTATGCCGGTGTTGACCCAGAGACAGGTAATGAACTTTACTATATCAACGATCCTGAGGCAACTCCAGAAAATGCGCGTGCTACTACTACCGACCAAACTGAGGCTAATAAAGTCATTGTTGGAAGTCATGAGCCGGTTATTGAAGGTGGTCTGACAAATAACATCCGCTGGAAGTTCATCGACTTTGGATTCACAATGACCTTCTCGCTTGGTGCCGATGCTTTCGACTGGGCTCCTTGGCAGCATTCTAACGGAGGTTCATACCTCTATTATGGAGCTGTTCCTGCATACTACGACATAAACAAGATGTGGACAGGTCCTGGCGACACTCAGTGCACACAGCCTGTTTTCCAGTATGGTAGCGCTGGCGTTTATTCATCACGCTGGCTCATGCCTGCCGACTATCTGCGTGTGAAGAACCTCACAGTAGGTTTCACAGCTCCTCGTAAGTACACTTCGAAGTGGGGTATCAGCAAAGCTCGTGCTTACTTCTCAGCAAGCAACCTGCTCACCTTCAAGTCGAAAGACCTCTACGTAGATCCGGAAATGCCAGTGCATGGAGGTTGCACATTCGAGACTCCCGCTCTCCGTACATTCACATTCGGTATTGAATTAGGATTTTAATCGTTGAACCATCAAGAAATTATAGATTATGAAATATTACAATTATATTTTTAAGACCGTCCTCTGTGCCGCATTCGTGCTGGGACTCAGCTCTTGTGGCAACGATTGGCTCGAAGAGGAACAGCCTTCTACTGGCGTAAATGCCGAGACGGCTATTAAGAAGAGCAGTGATCTTGCGGCTGCCTATGTAGGTATGTACACCGCATTCAAAGGTACATCGAATTTCAGAGACTACTATGCTGCCAACATGTTCGTCTATGGCGAGGTGAGTGGAGAGGATATGCAGTACAACAAAATAAACGGTTCTAACCGTGCATCGTTCTACTACTATCGTCAATATACCACTGCCGATCAGTTTGGCGTTTCTAACGCAGTATGGGAAAGCCCGTATATCGTCATCAGCCGTGCTAACCACATTATTGCTGTCGAAGATAGCGAACTGGAAGACTTCGAGGAGGCTGCCGATGATATCGCACAGATGAAGAACGAGGCTAAGGTGCTCCGTGCATACGCTCTGTTCGATCTTGCACGCATCTATGGTAAGCCTTACACACAGGATGGTGGCGCTTCACTTGGCGTGCCGTTCTCAACAGAGCTCATCGACGCTGATGCTAAGCTGCCACGTTCTACTGTAGCTGATAACTATGCACAGGTGGTGAAAGACCTCACCGAGGCAATATCTTCAGGCGCTCTTGCAGAAGATAATACACCAGGATATATCAACAAGTGGGCTGCCGAGGCTCTTCTCACACGTGTGTATCTGACTATGGGCGACAATGCCAAAGCTCTGTCAACGGCCGAGGATGTGATAAACAATTCTCCATATAAGACTTGGACACAAGCTCAGTATGTCAAGGCATGGGACAAGAGTGATGCTGCTCATAATAATGAGATAATGTTTGAGATTGCCATCTCAGGTACCAGTGACTGGACCGACCGCAATGGTATAGCATACCTATATTGTGAGAACGGAGGTGCCAATGGTTCTGGATATGGTGACTTGGTTGCTTCGAAAGCATTCTCTGATATGCTGTCTTCCGATCCTAAGGATATTCGTAACAATGTGTTCCTGCCGGCTAATGGTAGTTCTGCGAAAGCTGGATTCGGTACCGCTCGCGTGTTCCTCAACAAGATGCCAGCTGTTGGTGGAGTTGTGCAATTACAAAACGTTCCTATGCTTCGCTTCTCTGAAGTCGTTCTCAGCGCAGCCGAGGCAGCATTCAACGCAGGTAACAAGGACAAAGCTGCTAAGTATCTGAACGAGATTATTAAGAACCGTACCTCAGACGAGTCGAAGCAGGTTTCTGCTGCCGACATCACAGCTGACCGCATCTACATCGAGCGTCGCAAGGAGCTCGTTGGTGAGGGACAGCGCTGGTTCGATGCTCTTCGTCGTGGTGAGACCATCACTCGCTACACTAGTGATGAAGACCGTGGCTGGCACGATGTGCTCACACAGCGCGCACGTTCATACAACCGCGAGTCGAAGTATGCTCTGCCTCCAATCCCACAATACGAGATTGACGCTAACCCTGAAATCATTCAGAATGCCGACTACTAATCGGTTGATCTGACAATAACACCGTTCGGGCGGCACACTATTAAGCATGGGTGCCGCCCGAATTATTTATTGTCATAGTCTGTCGAATGGTATAATTAGAGATAAAAATCATCGAGCAAAAAATTTTGCTAGCAAAATTCTTATAAAAGAGCCTTTCTATTCCCATTAAAGGGCCTCTTTATTCGAAATTTTGCTAGCAAATTTTTTAACTAACAATATTGTTGTCTTCATCATAGCATTAACATGTGCCACAAAAAAGGGGTTATGCTATTTGATAACCCCTTATATAAACCCCTTGTTTTTAATTTCTCCGGCGGGGTGCCATGTGTTGTTTATGCCGTTGCTACTCTATCACTGCTGCGAATCCGCCATTCTTTGCCAGATGCAATGTGATATTCTTTTCAGCGAAAGTGTTCGATGTGCGCTTGTAGTCCATTGCCTGTCGGTCGGCATTTATACCGTCGGCAAAGGCTGTCATGGTGCGCGTGCCGCTGCCGATGAAGCTCAAGTCGATGTTCAGGTCGCGACGCTCACCGTCGTTGATTGCACCGATGAACCATTTGTTGCCTTTACGCTTTGCTATTACCACATATCGCCCGGGCTCAGCCGCGAGCACCTTTGTCTCGTCCCACGTCACAGGTACGCTTGTCATGAATTCGGTGCAGTCGGGATATTGATAGTACCGTGTTGGGCAATCGGATAGCATCTGTATGCCTGAACTGAACACTACATAGAGTGCCATCTGGTATGCTCTGGTGCCACTTGCCATGGGCAGAGGGCCTGTGGTGTGGTTGTCATTGGGCTGTACGTTTGTCATTCCTCCTGGAGTGAAGTCCATCGGTCCCACCGCGTTGCGGATGAACGGAAGCCAGTTGGTGTTTTCGGGTTTGCATCGTCCACCCTGTTCGAGTCCAAGCACACCTTCGTAGGAGATCAGGTTGGGATATTTGCGCTCCAGCCCTGCGGGCTTGAACGACCCGTGAAAGTCAACCAGTATATGATGCTTGGCTGCCTCTTTGCACACACGCTCGTAGTAGTTCACCATCCACTGGTCGGATCGGTCCATGAAGTCGATTTTCACACCTGCTATTCCCCATTTCTCATATTCCTCGAAGAGATTCATGTTACGCTCCACCTCGAGCCATGTGAGCCACAGTATCAGGTCTACTCCCTTCTGTTTTCCATATGCTATCAAGCGTTTTAAGTCGATGTCTTTGTTGCTGTGGAAGGGGTCGGCAGTACTCACGGCCCATCCTTCGTCTAATATAATATAAGGTACGCGATACTTGGCGGCGAAGTCGATGAAGTGCTTGTAAGTTTCCTCGTTGCATCCTGCCTTGAAGTCGACACCCCATGCCTGACGTCCGTTCCACCAGTCCCAGCTTACCTGTCCAGGTCTAATCCACGATGTGTCGTCGATAGCGCATGGTACCGCGAGTTTGTATTCCATCTCGTTGGCAACGATGTCGCGTGCGTCTCTCGATATCACAAAGAACCGCCATGGGTAGTTTCTTGTGCCGTCGGTCTCGGCAATGTAGTCAGCATCCTTTGTTGAGATGAGGAATCGGTCCCACTGTTGCTCCACCTCGAGTGGATATTTCGGGAATACAGCCTTCATTCCATGCTTGTCGTTGCTCTTCAGGAAGAGGCAGGGATAGTCTTCGAGCCCGCTCTCCGACATCAGCATCTGTGTGCCCGAAGGCGTCTGCACGTATAGGGGCAGGTAGTTTATGCGGTCGGTGCTCTTGTATTCGTCGATTTTCATGTGCTGGTACATCTCCTCGTAGTTTGAGCGGAATGTTCCCGTCTGCGACATCGTCACGGTGCTGTGTGCGGGGAAGTGCATGTCGGCAATCTCGTCATAAACCTTCACCTTGCCCTTCTTTGCTGTCACGAAACGGTAGGCAATGCCGTCGTCGTAGGCTCTCCATTCAATGGCGTAGTCGCCTTTCATCTTCATACTCAAGGCGTTGCAGCGGTCGGCGATAGTGGCATTCTTTATCGGCACCACTGGTTTCAGTTGCTGATCGATGGTCTGTCGCTTCATGCTTTTCAGTTTTGGATTCGCACCGAACAGCAGATGATCGATGTCGAGCCCGATCTCGCAGTCGCTGAGTACAACCTCATCCTCACAGCTCACCGAGTAGGTAATGCTCTTGCCGAGGTTGATGTCGATTTTTAACTTGCCGTTAGGCGATGTCAGGGAAATGGGCGCAGCACTGATATTGGCGCAAAGCATTAGTGCAAAGCTCAATGTAAATAGTCTGATTCTCTTCATAAAGTTATGGTTTTTGTTATTGTTTTTATGTTATTATATTCTTGAATGTGTGGTGGCAAAGCCAGTTTAAGCAAACAGGATTACTTTTAATAGATACGAATCACTCTGCTAATAACACTAATGATTATACAGATATGACTCTGTCATTTTTTCATGCATTTTATATATTTTCTCGCTCCAAAAGTGACCCATTTTGATTGTTAAAACGTCGGAATTCATGTTTTTAGTGCCAAATTGCAGATTATTTTTTATAAATAAAAGTTATATTTTGTTAAATCAACTCTCCTTCGGTTTTTTATTTCTTTATAAATTAGGTGATTTTGGGAAAAGTTCGTAATTTTGCAGCCCGAATCGGCTTATTGTGCCCTTTCGTCAACAGTGGTAATAACAAATTTAATAAAATATATAATCAAAAAAGTAAAATTATGCCTACTATTTCACAATTAGTAAGAAAAGGCAGAAAGGTGCTCGTTGACAAGAGCAAATCGCCGGCTTTGGACTCATGTCCACAGCGTCGTGGCGTTTGCGTGCGCGTCTACACGACCACACCTAAGAAGCCTAACTCGGCAATGCGTAAAGTTGCCCGTGTTCGATTGACAAACCAGAAGGAAGTGAACTCCTACATCCCAGGTGAGGGCCACAACCTTCAAGAGCACAGCATCGTGCTGGTGCGTGGCGGTCGTGTAAAGGACCTGCCAGGTGTACGCTATCACATCGTACGTGGTACACTCGACACCGCCGGTGTTGCTAACCGCACACAGCGTCGTTCAAAGTACGGCGCTAAGAGGCCTAAGCAAAAGAAGTAAAGGCCGGTAGTTTTAGTGGATTCGCTGCCGACAGGTTGGTAAGCATGTGGACGACACATAACTTCGGAACCGATTCCCAGGCAGATGGAAATAAGCAAGGGCGGAAGCGAATCCACAAAACTCTTTAAAAGATTATTTATTATCAACGTTTTGCTGGAGAATGTCGGACCGCAGTCCGGCAGTTGTTGAAAACAGGTTGAGTAAAAGTCCTGGAGTGGACTTTGAAGATCATTCATAACAGCCCCATGCATGACATAAACAATTAAATAAAATGAGAAAAGCAAAACCAAAGAAGCGCGTGGTCCTTCCCGATCCCGTGTACAAAGACCAGAAGGTCTCGAAATTTGTGAACCACTTGATGTATGATGGTAAGAAGACCATTTCATACGAAATTTTCTACAAGGCACTCGACATCGTAAAGGCTAAGATGGCCAACGAAGAAAAGTCTCCACTGGAGATTTGGAAGCAGGCCCTTGACAATATCACCCCACAGGTGGAGGTGAAGAGCCGTCGTATCGGTGGTGCTACTTTCCAGGTGCCAACCGAGATTCGTCCCGACCGTAAGGAGAGCGTCTCGATGAAGAATATGATTTCTTTCGCACGCAAGCGCGGCGGTAAGGGCATGGACGAAAAGCTCGCTGCCGAGATTATGGACGCCTATAACAATCAGGGCGGAGCCTTCAAGCGTAAGGAAGACATGCACCGTATGGCTGAGGCCAACCGCGCATTCGCACATTTCAGATTCTAAGGATAACAAATCGGATGTAGGTAAAATTAATAAAGGTAAAAAGAAAAAATGGCGAATCGCGATTTACACTTGACACGCAACATCGGCATCATGGCGCATATCGACGCCGGAAAGACCACCACATCGGAGCGCATACTCTTCTATACGGGTAAGACGCACAAGATTGGCGAGGTGCACGATGGAGCGGCAACCATGGACTGGATGGCACAGGAGCAGGAGCGTGGTATCACTATCACGTCGGCTGCTACAACGTGCAACTGGACATGGAATGGCAAGGAGTATAAGATTAATCTTATAGATACTCCGGGGCACGTCGATTTCACCGCCGAGGTGGAGAGATCACTGCGCGTGCTCGACGGAGCAATAGCAACCTACTCGGCTGCCGACGGCGTACAGCCGCAGTCGGAGACAGTGTGGCGTCAGGCCGACAAATATAACGTCCCACGTATAGGATATGTGAACAAGATGGACCGCTCGGGTGCCGACTTCTTCGGAACGGTGCAGCAGATGCGCGACATACTGGGAGCAAATCCGTGCCCTGTGCAGATACCTATCGGCGCAGAGGAGAACTTCAAAGGCGTTGTCGACCTCATCAAGATGAAGGCCATACTGTGGCACGACGAGACAATGGGTGCCGAATACGACATCGAGGAGATACCTGCCGACCTCATCGACGAAGCCAACGAATGGCGCGAGAAGATGATAGAGACAGCAGCAAGCTACGACGATGCACTTATGGAGAAATACCTCGAAGGCGAGGAAGTGAGCGAAGACGAAATCATCGCCGCACTCCGTAAGGCAACCATCTCAATGGACATCACGCCCATGACATGCGGATCGTCGTATAAGAACAAGGGTGTGCAGCCGTTGCTCGACTACACATGCGCGTTCCTCCCCGCACCCGTCGACACCGAGGCAGTGAAGGGTATCAATCCCGACACTGAAAATGAAGAAGGCCGCAAGCCGTCGGAAAATGAACCGACAGCTGCACTCGCCTTCAAAATCGCAACCGATCCATACATGGGACGACTAGTTTTCTTCCGTGTATATTCGGGCAAGGTCACAGCAGGAAGCTACGTTTACAACCCGCGCTCAGGAAAGAAAGAGCGCATCAGTCGCCTCTTCCAGATGAACTCCAACAAGGAAATCCCTATGGAGAGCATCGACGCTGGCGACATCGGGGCAGGTGTAGGCTTCAAGGATATACGTACCGGTGATACGCTGTGCGACGAAGATCACCCAATAGTGCTCGAGTCGATGACGTTCCCCGACACCGTTATATCCATTGCTGTTGAACCGAAGAGCCAGGCCGACATTGCCAAACTCGACAACGGACTTGCAAAGCTTGCTGAGGAAGACCCAACATTCACCGTGCGCACCGACGAGCAGAGCGGACAGACCATTATCTCTGGTATGGGCGAGCTGCACCTCGATATCATCATCGA
>CACZRN010000008.1 GCA_902783625.1 uncultured Prevotellaceae bacterium | reverse complement strand
TTTGGAGCCCCTTGATAAGGGGCGGACGTAAGGCAGGGATTTTCTTTCACTCGAAATTTTGCTAGCAAAATTTCTAATAAAGAGGCTCTTTAATGCCAATAAAGTGCCCAGTTAATGAAAAATTTGCTAGCAAAACTTCCGGATAAGAACTCTTTATATAAAAACACATGACTTTTTCAACATAGAAAACCCATTGAGACGACAACAGCACAAACTTATTCTTCAGACGTAAGCCAAACAAGGCAAAAAAAGTGGAAAAATCAAAAATATTACCCAAAAATTTGCATAATCAGGAAAAAACATATAACTTTGCACCCGCAAAAAATCTCAACCCCTGCGAAAAGCCACTGCAGAGGTGAGCGCAGAGGGAGGGGTTTTGAGCAAAAGCGGTCCCTTCGTCTATCGGCTAGGACGAGAGATTTTCATTCTCTAAAGAGGAGTTCGATTCTCCTAGGGACTACAAAAATCCACCATCAGTGCAGTGATGCACCGCCAGGGCAAATAGTTCGGCGAAAAGGTGGTGGAGGGTTTTTATCAAAATCCGCTTAGGGCAACGAAAACGTGTAAGACCCAGGAGCTTTTACTAACAATTAACAAACAAAACAATGGCAAACCACAAATCATCTCTGAAGAGAATTCGTCAGACAAAGACAAGAACAGCTCACAACAGATATTACGCTAAGACAATGCGTAATGCCGTACGCAAACTCCGCGCTACCACCGACAAGGCCGAGGCAGAGAAAATGCTTCCAGTAGTGCAGAAGATGCTCGACAAGCTGGCAAAGACAAACATCATTCACAGAAACAAGGCCGCAAACCTGAAGTCGAGCCTTGCACTTCACGTGAACAAGCTCGGAGAATAATTATCCGACAGATGGATATAGAGGTCGTTTCCACACAAGGAAACGACCTTTTTTTGCGCATATATCTGCCACACCGACTTCCATGAAATATTTCTTTAAAAATTATTGCTATTTTTAATAGCAAATATTTCGCAGAACCAACGATTTTTAGTATATTTGCATGCTAATAGACACATTTTAGAAAATGGCAGAAAATAATCAAATAGAGAACAACTACTCAGCCAGTAACATCCAGGTGCTGGAAGGTTTGGAAGCCGTGCGCAAGCGTCCGGCAATGTACATAGGCGACATCAGCGAGAAAGGATTGCACCACCTAGTGAATGAGACTGTGGACAACTCCATCGACGAGGCCATGGCAGGATACTGCACCGAGATTGAGGTGACAATCAATGAAGACGAATCAATCACCGTTGAGGACAACGGTCGCGGCATCCCCGTCGACGAGCATGAGAAGATGCACAAGTCGGCACTCGAGGTGGTGATGACCGTTCTCCACGCAGGCGGAAAGTTCGACAAAGGATCATATAAGGTCAGCGGCGGACTGCACGGTGTAGGCGTATCGTGCGTGAATGCGCTATCGAAGCACATGACATCGCAGGTGTTCCGCGACGGTAAGATATATCAGCAGGAATACGAGCGCGGCATACCACTCTACCCCGTGAAGGTTGTAGGCGAGACAGAGCGCCGTGGAACACGTCAGCAGTTCTGGCCCGACAACACCATCTTCACCACCACACACTATCAGTGGGACATCATCTCACGCCGCATGCGCGAGCTGGCATTCCTTAATGCCGGTATAAAGATAACGCTCACTGACCTGCGCCCCAACGAGGAAGGCAAGACACGGCAGGAGGTATTCCACGCCAAAGACGGACTGAAAGAGTTTGTGCGCTACGTTGACCGTCACCGCACACACCTCTTCGACGACGTCATCTACCTGAAGACCGAAAAACAGGGCACACCGATTGAGGTGGCAGTGATGTACAACACCGATTACTCGGAGAACATACACTCGTATGTGAACAATATCAATACCATCGAAGGAGGTACCCATCTGACTGGTTTCCGCATGGCCCTCACACGCACGCTGAAAACCTATGCCGACAACGACCCCGTCATCTCAAAGAACATTGAGAAGGCAAAGATTGAAATAGCAGGCGAGGACTTCCGCGAAGGTCTTACCGCTGTTATCTCCATTAAAGTGGCTGAACCACAGTTCGAAGGACAGACAAAGACGAAACTCGGTAACAGCGAGGTGACCGGAGCAGTGCAGCAGGCAGTGGGCGAAGCCCTGTCAAACTATCTTGAGGAGCACCCGAAAGAGGCCAAGCTCATCTGCGACAAGGTTGTTCTGGCTGCCACAGCACGTATAGCAGCGCGTAAAGCCCGCGAAAGTGTGCAGCGCAAGAATCCGATGAACGGTGGTGGACTGCCAGGAAAGCTTGCTGACTGCTCAAAGAAAGACCCGAAGGAGTGCGAGATATTCCTCGTGGAGGGTGACTCAGCAGGTGGTTCTGCAAAGCAAGGACGCGACCGCGAGTTCCAAGCCATTTTGCCGTTGAGAGGTAAGATCCTCAATGTTGAGAAGGTACAGTGGCACAGAGTGTTCGAGGCCGAGTCGGTGATGAACATCATACAGAGTATCGGAGTGCGCTTCGGAGTGGAAGGCGAAGCCGACCGCGAAGCCAACATCGACAAGCTGCGCTACGATAAGATCATCATCATGACCGACGCCGACGTCGATGGATCACACATCGACACGCTCATCATGACACTCTTCTACCGTTTCATGCCGAAGGTTATCGAGGAAGGACATCTTTACATAGCCACGCCACCGCTCTATCTGTGCACCTATAAGAACAAGGTGAAGGAGTATTGCTACACCGACCAGCAGCGTCAGGCATTCCTCGACAAGTACGGCGACGGAGTGGAAGACGGCAAGAGTATCCACACTCAGCGCTACAAAGGTCTGGGAGAAATGAACCCCGGACAGCTCTGGGAAACCACAATGGACCCGAAGACACGACTGCTGAAACAGGTGACCATCGAGAACGCCGCACAGGCCGACGAGATTTTCTCGATGCTCATGGGCGACGATGTGGAGCCACGCCGCGAGTTCATAGAGGCCAACGCCACCTATGCAAACATCGATGCATAACCCTTTACTAACCATATATAAACGAAAATCCCGCACTCCATCACGGAATGCGGGATTTTTCTTTTTACCAATAACCTAAAACCTAAAACTAACCATTAAAACCTATGTTGATTATTCAATCTCAATCTTACGCTGCACTCGCTGCTCCTCCTTCTTAATCTTCGGCAGACCTACGGTCATCACACCATGCTCAACTTTTGCCGAGATATTGTTCTTGTCGACATCGTCAGGCAAAATCAGCGTCTGATCATACTTCGAGTAGCTGAACTCGCGGCGCAGATAATGGCACTTCTTGTCCTCCTTCTTGTCTTCATGCTTCTGCTCCATGCGAATGTGAAGGTTGCCATCATTGTCGATGTTCACGTCGAAGTCTTCCTTCTTCAGACCCGGAGCTGCTATCTCCACTGTGTAGTTGTTCTCACCTTCCAGAACGTTAATGGCTGGAGCCGTGGTATATGTACGCGGGGCGAAATCGCCATTGAAAAAGTCGTTAAACACTTCTGGTAACCATGAATCTCTTCTCATAACTGGTAACATAATTAATACCTCCTATTTTTATTTTAGTTAAACTTCTTGTTTTTGAACCCTTTCAGGCTCACTCTAATAGTTGCAAGTTGTGTACCAGTATCGAAAATACGTCAAAGTGTCATATTTTTCGTGCCAATGTGTCATAGTTACTAATACCAACATCCGTTTTTGGTATCAAAGCCACTATTCATTGCCCTCGCCGATAAAGATTATCGTCTTTTGCGCTCAGAAATGCTATTATTTGCATCTTTATTCGTCATTCTGCAGAAAAAAGAATATCTTTGCTCTGCATAAGAAAACTGTTAGCTACTGATAAGACACCATGCGCCGCCTGGTAATCATATTCCTTCTCATTACTGCCTGCATCGCGATGCAGGCACAGCCGTTTGCCATCACTTGGTTGCACCATCCCACCACGTCACAAGGCGAGCAGGTATGGTTCAGCACAGTGGTATCGCTCGACGACGCAGCAGCGGATGCCATTCTCTCCATCACTACCACCGGACGGGTGGATATATACGTCAATGAGCGGAATGTCGCCACCGACGCACTCATCCCCTATCGCGAGAGCGACGAGCCGTCGGCCATCACAACCGACTTCGACATCGCTCGCTTCCTCCGCAAAGGCGACAACATTATAGCCGTGTGGTATGCCCCATTGGGCACAACAGTCACTGACAAGCAAATAGCCGTCGTGCTCAGCGGCCGCTACGAGGGTGGAGAGCAATTCGTATTCGGCAGCGACAACGGATGGATATGCCGCAAGGCAAACCGCATTAATACATCCACGGGCGAGGAATGTGATGCCACATCATACACTCTGAAATGGAACAGCGACGACATCGACATCGCCACATGGCTACCTGCCGAAACACTGAAGACCAACGATGTAAGTGAGCATCACACCATCTACGACCGCTATATCGTGGAAAAGGTGAGCAGAATTCGCATTCAAGAGTCTTTTGATATCGACAACGGCACTCTCATTTACGACTTCGGCAATGCTTTCCGCGGCTGGGTGAGAGCGACCATGCGAGGACGGAAACGTGGTGAGAAGGTGACTATCGACAATCTTGAATATATCTGCAAGGCGCAGACCGACGAACAGGCATTCCACAAGTTCACCATCGGGCAGCACCGCAGAGTAGCCATAAAAAGCACCGGACAGTTATTGCCAGAGAACATATTTACTCTGGAAGCAATCGAAATCGCTTCTGAGTATCGCACGTTTTCTTTCTATTAAATCGAGTAAATGTTTCTGGTGTTTATTACCGAGCCATTTGGCATATCGCCGAACAGCTGTCAACAATCATAATAAACACGAATCAGGAGACTACCCTAGCATGCCGGCATTGTTCATCTCGTCAGCCACAGCACAGAGTTCACCGTACCACTCTTCACCAAACCGACGAATAAGTGGCTCACGCAGAAACTCGTAAACCCTCATATTGAGCTCCCTACCCTTCTCGCGGGCTACCTTGCACACGCTCCATTGATTGTAGTTCAGTCCCACCAACCCGCTCGAGAAACGCTTCTCGCGGATAGGATAAAGGGCACACGATATAGGCTTGCAGAACGAGCAACGGCCGTTTCTGTAAGCCTTTTCCAATGCGCAGAGACAGGTATCACCGTCATAACATGTAAACACGCAGTCCTTACCGTTTACGATGCTCGTCACCAAGTCGCCCTCCTCATCGACATATGCCACCCCCTGGCGGTCGATTACAGATTGTGCACCTGCTGAGAGATCGTTCCACACCACGTCTATCGAGTCTTCTATAGCAGCAATCTCGTCAACAGTGACAGGAGCGCCGGCATCACCCTCCACGCAGCAGATGCCTTTGCATTGCTCAAGGTCGCAGCAGAAAAACTCAGTGAGGATATCCGACGACACCAGCACGTCATTCACCTCTATAATAGGGAGAATATTGCTTTTCATGTTACCAGCGTATTGGTTCGATGCCATTCTCGGCGAGATATCTGTTTGCGGTAGAGAACTGATGCAGCCCGAACCACCCACCACGGTTGGCACTCAGCGGCGATGGGTGCACCGACTCGAGCACCAAGTTGCGTCGACGGTCTATCATATATGCTTTTCCGCGCGCATATCCGCCCCACAGCATATACACCAGATGCTCTCTTTCGTTTGCCAAGGCTTGGATGGCTGCATCGGTGAACGTCTGCCACCCTATCTGCGAGTGGCTGTTAGCCTGATGGGCACGCACGGTAAGCGTAGCATTTAGCAGCAGCACCCCTTGCTCTGCCCAGCGACTCAGATTGCCAGAAGAGGGAATGGGGATATTGAGATCATTTCGTATCTCCTTAAAGATATTCTGCAATGACGGTGGGAAAGGCACACCATCTTGCACCGAGAAGCTTAGTCCATGGGCTTGGCCGGGCTCATGATAGGGGTCCTGACCGATGATAACCACCTTCACCTTGTCGAACGGACAAAGATTGAAAGCATTGAAAATAAACCTCCCTGGCGGGTAGCATGGCCCTGCAGCATACTCTGCCCGCACCGTCTGCGTCAGTCTCCCGAAGTACTCTTTCTCGAATTCCGCCCCGAGATGCGCCTTCCAACTACTCTCTATCTGTACGTTCATCGTTTTCTGTAGCGTTAATAATGATTCTACTTGTTCTGCACCACATCGCTGAAATGGTTTTGTGCCCAGTCGACAAGCGACGTCAGCGAAGGCATTAGCGAGCGTCCGGTGTCTGTCAGAGAGTATTCAACCCGCGGTGGCACCTGCGGATAAACCTTTCTATTCACCAGATTACTCTGCACCAGATTCTTCAAAGTCTGCGACAACATCTTCTGCGAGCAGTCGGTCATAAGCTGACGGAGCTCATTGAAGCGCAGCACTCCCGTATCGCTTTCGTTGAGCATATATAGCACCAACATCGACCATTTGTCTCCGAAACGGCTGATGACTTGCCTGATTGGGCATGACATGTAACTTGATTGCAACTCCTTCATAACATCTGCAAAGGTAACTAATAGTTACTTACAGACAAAGACTAAAATGTTAATGTCAGTTAAAGTTGTTTTTGCAGCATGCCTACAAACACACAATTCCTACTTTCGGGTAACTATTTCACCAAAAAGTGCCTTCTTGCATGAATGGAATATTTGGAATAACTTTGCAGTAATAAAACACATTTAACGCAATAACAAAAAAATTATGAAACAGATTGAAACAATCAAGAAGGGTGAGAATTATAGTGCCGTGAACATCGGCAAGGTTGATGAAATCAAGGATTATGTGCTCCCGATGGGTCCCGATGTGACAATCCAGGGCAAGGTGTTTGCCGGCCAGGCAGTGGATGCAACAGGCAGTGAGTTCAGTTTCCAGACGCTTGTGCCTGGTCAGGACAGCGGTTTCCTGCATCAGCACAAGACTCACGAGGAGATTTACATCATCTTGCGCGGCGAAGGACATTATCAAGTTGACGGTGAGATATTCCCCGTCAGCGAGGGCAGCATAGTTCGCGTTGCTCCCAATGGCAAGCGTGCATTGAAGAATACAGGCACAGAACCTCTGACAATGCTGTGCATACAATACAAAGCCGGAGCCTTTGGTGAGGCCGACAGCCCGATGACCGACGGCATCATCCTGCCCGACGAGTTGAAGTGGTAAGCTTCTGCAGAGCTGATGAAATGAAGAGCAGCCTGACTTCCGAAGATGGAAATCAGGCTGCTCTTGTTATTGACTGTTTGTTTATTATCGCTTATCAGATCCTCTCCAGGCTATCGCCAGGCTGCCCGAATCACATTATATGCGCCTTATAGCTATTCCCTTTCAGTACGTCTATGATTCTAAAAACTAATAAGAGTTGTTTAGTTTCGGAATTAGATAATCTGTTCCAACTTGAAGGACATCCTCTCCGTCGACGGTCTCAAACCATGCCTTGCCGATATACATCATTCTTGGGCGCACATGATCTTTGTCATGATGTGCATGAAAAACTATCCTCAGATTGTCTTCCTTGTCACAGAAAAAAGCATGATGTCCTGTTCCGAGCAAGTCTCCAGGGTTTGCTAAGATTGGATTGCCGGTATATTTTTCCCACTTCCCGTTTCTTATATCTTTCGTCGTAGCATAGCCAACTGAATAGAACTCGCTACGGAAACTGTTGGCAGAATATGTGAGAAAATAGGTTCCATTGTGCTTAATGACAAACGGTCCCTCGTTAATATTCACTTCCTTACGTTTGTCCCATGTGGCTTTCTGTCGTTCCCAATCCTGCGACACACGGCAACATTCGCGCATAGTCTCACGTTTCGGCGTAACAAAATCGCGCTCCATTTCCACCATACTAACCACATTACCGTGGTCGAAGTTTACAAAGAACATATAAGGCGTGCCGTCGTCATCGATGAAAAGGTGGTTGTCGATAGCTCTGAAATCTTCAAAAATCGGCTTCATATCTTTTTGCCGAAACGGCCCGAGCGGCGAGGTGCCCTCGGCTACACATACATGTTCGTTTGCAGAGTAATACATCAGATAGCGACTGTCGGCCACTTTATATACTTCAGGAGCAAAAAAACGATTGTTTGAATAGGAATCGTCGAGCGTTAGGGCAAGTCCTGAATAGTTCCACTCCTTTAGATTTTTCGACGTATATACCTCAAATCCCTCGAGCGAGTGCGTTCCGTAAGCATAATAAACTCCGTTTTCATAATAAATGAACGGGTCGGCGAGAGGGACATGCGATCTCTTCTGCGCCATTGCTCCCATTATAACAAATGTGAGCATTAGCGTGAATATAGCTCTCATGTCTTTTCCCATGTTATGTCTGTAAAAAAATCACATCGCACGATTATCCATTATGAGATTCTCTCCTGTCATATCGGCAGGCTGTTCGAGCCCCATGATGTGGAGTATCGACGGAGCCACGTCGGCCAGACGTCCATTCTTCACTGTAGCCGAGTTGTTGTCGGTGACGTAGATGAACGGCACTGGATTGAGCGAGTGAGCGGTGTTCGGTGTGCCGTCTTCGTTTATT
This sequence comes from uncultured Prevotellaceae bacterium, assembly GCA_902783625.1. GTDB lineage: Bacteria > Bacteroidota > Bacteroidia > Bacteroidales > Bacteroidaceae > Prevotella. The sequence goes on along the minus strand of CACZRN010000008.1, from coordinate 1,680 downwards.
GCGTTGTCGGCATTGCCATGGTCGGCAATGATTATTGCCTCGTAGTCGTTTGCCTTCGCAGCCTCGATGACGTCGTGCACGCAATGGTCAACAGCCCACACAGCTTTTGCTATGGCGTTATATACACCTGTGTGGCCCACCATGTCGCCGTTGGCAAAGTTGACCACGATGAAGTCGTACTTCTGGGTGTTGATTGCCTCGACGAGTTTGTCTTTCACTTCATAGGCGCTCATCTCCGGTTTGAGGTCGTAGGTGGCCACCTTTGGGCTTGGCACGAGTATTCGGTCTTCGCCCTCGAAGGGTGCTTCGCGTCCGCCGTTGAAGAAGAATGTCACGTGGGCATATTTCTCTGTCTCAGCGGTGTGGAGCTGACGCTTGCCGAGCTTCGAGAGATACTCGCCGAGCGTATCCTCAACATTCTCCTTCGGGAAGAGGATATTCACTCCTGTGAAATTAGCGTCGTAAGGAGTCATGCAGTAGTACTGCAGTCCGGGTATGGTATGCATTCCTTCCTCGGGCATGTCCTGCTGTGTGAGCACCTGTGTGAGCTCCTTTGCGCGGTCGTTGCGGAAGTTGATGAAAATCACCACGTCGCCCTCCTGTATCGTACCGTCGACGGTGGAGTTGTTGATGGGGAGGATGAACTCGTCGGTCACTCCGTCGGCATAGCTTTCTTCCATGGCCTTCACCATGTCGGTGGCTTGCTTGCCTTTTCCGCTTACAAGCAGATCGTAGGCTTCCTTCACGCGGTTCCATCGCTTGTCGCGGTCCATGGCATAGAAGCGTCCCACGATACTGGCGATATGTGCGCCGCTACGGCGGCAGACGTCAGTCAGCTGGCTGATGAATCCGATACCGCTCTTCGGGTCGGTGTCGCGTCCGTCCATGAAGCAGTGTACGAAGGTCTTCTCCAAACCATACTCACCTGCTATCTCCACGAGCTTGAACAGATGGTCGAGGCTTGAGTGCACACCACCGTCAGATGTCAGTCCCATCAGGTGCAGACGCTTGCCCGTCTCCTTTGCATAGGTATATGCAGCCACGATGCCGGGGTTCTTCATTATCGAGTTGTCGCGGCAGGCACGGTTGATCTTCACCAAGTCTTGATAGACCACACGTCCTGCACCGATGTTCAGGTGTCCCACTTCAGAGTTTCCCATCTGTCCGTCGGGCAGTCCGACATCCTCGCCCGATGCCTGCAACTGTGAGTGTGCCGACACGGCAGTGAGATAGTCGAGATAAGGTGTCGGGGTGTTATAAATCACATCACCAGCACCATGTTTGCCGATTCCCCATCCGTCGAGAATCATCAAAAGAGCTTTTTTTGCCATAATCGTATATCTATTTTTCAGTTTTTCGATTTGTGAATGCAAAGTTACACAATCTCCGCCGATTGACAAAAAATAAAGATATAAAAGGGGTTAAATTCTCCCGTCGCCGACAAGGCAATCCTCACGTTTCATCAACAACGCCTCGCGTTTTCATCTTGCGTGTCGCCATCCTGCGGCTCAACGCCCTATCGAACACATCATCAGACTGCCCCTCCTGCAACGCCAAACGCCCTTACGTACAGAGGTCTGAATGGGTGGCGATAATTTTGCTAGCAAAATTTTGAATAGAAAGCCTCTTTAATGCGGGTAAAGGGCCTCTTTATTAGAAATTTTGCTAGCAAAATTTCGA
>CACZRN010000007.1 GCA_902783625.1 uncultured Prevotellaceae bacterium | reverse complement strand
CAGGCTGTATTTCTTTGTTATCTTGTGATTATTGATTATCTTTGCAGCGCAATAGTGCAGAACAGATGATGATACTCTTCTGAGTGAGAAGGGCGAGTTTAGTGGAAGACCTGCCTATGAACTAAAGGGATGGGAATCGCGAAATTCCATTTCCCAAAGTTCATTTGTACGGTTTAACTCATAAAGTACAGATTATCAACACTGTATAGATATTGCATCGGAAAGTAGATTCTGCGTGGGCAAGTAAACATTCTGCGTGGGAATGTAGAATTTCTATTTATGCTTAAATAAAGGCAGATGGTTGTAAGAAGATTATTTTTTATTCTTCATATACTTTGCCTTTACAATCTCATATGAATTTCGGGTAAGTTCCTTCAGTAGGTCATCTGGAGCTGCCTGTGGATCAACACCGACCCAATACTTTGGCGAGAGATTAGACGGCTTGCCGATGCAATCGTATTCCTCTAAAAGTTCATATATGCGCTCGGGCTGACATTTCAATGTGATGACACTATAGTTGTCGCAATCGAAAAACGAGAACATATGGCCACAAACATAGAACACCAACACGCCACTCGCATAATGAAAGGAGGTGAAGGGAAGTTTTTCCTCAACGTCTGGCCCCAGCGAAAGGCAATAATCACAATAGTCTTCAATATTCATTTTATAACTTCTCTGAATTGCTAACAATACTTCTTCCTACGATTCAATACCTAAACCACTCAGCAGTTTGTGAAGATCTCTCTTTGATTTCAAACGGATTGAATGATTAACAGCCTTACGCAGAAGTCTAAGACGGGAACTCTGCTCTTCTGCGTCACCAAAACGGTTTCTAATATATTTCACGAGGCTTTCGCGTTCCTTTTCATGCCTTAAGCCAGATGCCTTTGTTCCAGAAGGATGTCGTGAATGATTTGCTTTTGCTTTTTTGCATGCTTTATCATGCTGATTCAAGGTGGATAGGATAGTTACGTGAGTAGCAGAAGATTGCCTCTCCCGCGACTGACGTATCTCATCCATTTTCTGCTTGAACGTCTTTTTTGTATGATATGTCTTACCCAATGTTTCCGATTAATACATTTCGCTCTTCTGTTGCAAAGATACAAAATTATCCCGACAAAAGAATGAAAGTTGTATTTTTCAGTGATATTGACAAAGATGCAAAATTCAATGGCACCCTATTCTAAGCTCTTTTATAACTAAAATAAACTTGAGAAATTCCACCTTCGCAACCATTTGGTTTTCAATGCGTTATTAAAGAGCCTCTTTAATGGCGATTAAAAGCCTCTTTATTGGCATTAAAGAGGCTCTTTATTGAAAACAGGAGAACAAGTAGGTGATTTCACCTATTCATTTATTGCTTCTATATAGAAACTGAAAGGGCGGAAACCGTCATTGCAACTAATCATCGCGCTCATCTGATTCTTCATCCAACCATCATAGAAGTTGCCCTCGCCCCGAGCCAGCGACTCCACAAATTCGCGCATCGAATACCAAGCAGCAAGGCACATACCATCGGGACGTTGCCCATCTACCGACACCCACTGCTGCCCTTCGCTTACATCACAGGTATGCTCTATCGGGTTCTCATACTTCGCCATCAAATCTTTATACTCCGTCTGGCGAATGGCAGTTATCTTCACTTTCTTCATAATCGCATTAGAATACTATTCTCGTCACAAAAATAAAGATTCGTTTCGAAACGACAAAGCATTTGCATATTTTTTACACTGAGCGTAATATATATTTTTGGCAAACCAGATAACATATTGGATATTATACCATTCACGAAAAATAATTACAAATCAATTAGGGGTAAAACAACTTTCCAATCGTCAATAGAAAAGACGCACACATAAATGTGTTCTGGCGAAATATGTGATATTGCCGAATGTGTTTGTGGTATACCAACATCACAATAGCTATTAAGCTTAACGATTGACCATCAAATTTAAAAAGCGAACAGTTAAAGGATTACTTACATAAAAAAATAAAGAATTAACGTATGAGAAAATTCCAACTTAAAACAAAAAATGTTGTAGCAGTCGCAATACTGCTCACATTAGTGTCGTGCTACAAATTCGGACGTATTGCGGCACCAAAGACTGTAGCCGCTTTTGAGAGCTTCGAAGGAAGAATCGTAGTGGCTAACGATAACAATAACGGTCCTGTCACAGGCTACAGCATCTTCGCGGTGAGAGTACCAGAGAACTGGGACGTCACCACCTCGGATAATGCCTACGTGCAGTATGCCACAGGCGACATCACCATCCCCGGCGATGAAAACGACCCCACAAAGCCAGCTGAGAAAGCCAACATCAGCGATGTCATGCACTACAGCAGTCTGCTCAGCAGCATGTACAACACATCAAACCCGAAAGAGGGATACACCTGGGTGGCTTTCATCACCGACAACAAACACCGTCGTGGCATTCAGGGTCACCAGAGCAATAGTTGCGATTCTATTGCATTCAACTACACCGTCACCAACGACGGCATAGCTGGCGACTACGAGCTCGACTACATCATTGCCGACGAAGAGGACAACATTGAGAAATACATTGGCAAGCTCAACGACGCCTTAGGCACAAGAGTATTCTGCACATCGACAGAGGCTGCCGTCATTAAGAAAGCCGATGGCGGTGATGTGTGGGATCACGTTCAACCAGAGTTCAAGACAATAGTAACAGTGCTTGAGGGTGAAGGCGAACCCACTGTTCACAAGCCATCGACAGCCGTCAGCAGCCCGACGATAGGCACCGACGACGCCATCACCATTGAATACTCAAACATTGCCCCCGACACACGTCTGGCAGTGTTCAAATATGCCGACCGTCTCCCACTCAACAAAGATTATATTGTCGAAGGGCTTGAGCGCTTCAACAACGGCAGCTACGAGCTCAGTGGATTTGAGCCAGGCGAATACCATGTACGCGGCATCGACCCCAACGGCAATATCATCGCCAACATGCAAGAAGCGACATTCAGCGTCAGCTATCCTGAGTTTGAGGCTGGCGATGCAAGTCTGATGGTCATCAGCGACGTCCATCTGATGGCTCCCGAACTGCTTGTCAACGAAGGCGAGGCAATGGATAAATACCGCAACGGCGATTCTAAGTTATATAAAGAAAGTCCTGAATTATTGCAGGCTGCCATCGATCGCGCCCTCAATGTCAAGCCTACGGCACTGCTCATCAGTGGCGACCTGACCAAGGATGGTGAGCTGAAGAGCCATCAGCTTATGGCATCGATGCTGAAACAACTCACCGATGCTGGCATTAAAGTATATGTAGTACCTGGCGACCATGACATCAACAATCCGAATGCATCTACCTACGACGGCGACCAGACTATGCGCGCTGAAAGCATTAATGCCAACCAGTTTGCAGAAATATATGCAGACTGCGGTTACACCGAGGCCGTCAGCCGCGACGAAGCATCGCTCTCTTATATGGTTTACCCCACTGAAGGATTAGCCATTATATGTATCGACGGTTGTCGCTACAACGAGAATGTCATCGACGGCGAAGAGCCTAGTGAACAAGATGTACTCGTCAGCGAAGGCCGCATAACAAAAGAGACGTTGCAATGGATTGCAACAGCATCGGAAGAGGCACGCGCTACTGGCCGCAACATAGTAGCTATGATGCACCACCTCATCTCCGATCCGTTCAACGGATACGGCACACTCGGTTCGGTCGTTAACGGTCAGCCAGTAGACATTGCCAGCCAATTTACCGGCGAAGAGCCGACAGAGGAACCATACGAGGTAACCACAGCTGATGTGCAGCAAGCATTTGCCGATGCACAGATTAAAATTGTATTCACCGGCGATCTTCAGGCAACAGACATCCAACGCGTCAGCATAGACGAAGATATAGAACTCTATCAGGTGACAACAGGCGCACTCACTGCCTTCGATTGCCCATACCGACTCATCAACATTGATGTAGACAAAATGGAGATTGACACACGAGTGATTAAGGAAGCTGATGTAGAAATACCATCCGATATGACACTCGAAGACTATGCCTACTACCGTTTCAACAACAACACCCCTGAGCTAGTGAAAGGCATCTGCAATGACTACTGGCCTATCATCAACGGCATATTCCAGGAAAACTTCGTATTCCCCTACAATCCCGATACCGACCCGTTCAACAAGAATGATTTCATGCGTCTGCCAGAGTCGGCAGACGATGTAGCCGACAGGGTGAACCAAAACATCACCCCAGCCATACTCAACGTGATAGCATCGTTTGTTGAGGGCAACGAGCACCTGAAAGACTCACAGAAAATGGTCGACGACGTGAAGGCGGGCTTCGACGGCTTCTTCAACACACTCAACACGCTGCCCGACATCATCACACCGATGATTAAGGAGGGCTTTGCCGACGCCGGTCTCGACACCGATGCCATCGCAGATACTGTGGTCGGCAGCTTGGCATTTAACTATCTTGGAGAAACAGACAATGTTATCAATGACCTGTTCTGCACCATCGCCCTCGGAAACGAGACTGCCATCCATGCACCTGTCGCCTCTACTAATCCGGCAATTAAAGTAAAGGTTAACGGCCGCGTGGCAACCATCAGCTACGAGGGAATGACATCCGACAGACTGCAAGTGTACTCTTCAGTGGGGTCACAACTCGCAAATGTGCACATACAGCGCGGCACAGGAAGCCAACGCATTATACTCCCACAAGAAGGCATTTACATGCTACGCATTGGCAATTCTACCGTAAAGGTCAGCACAAAGTAAGGTATTTCTCAACTCATACCTTAATGTAACAGGTCCCGTGCGGCTACCATTGCACGGGACTTTTTTACTTTCTTGTAATATTCAAATACCTAATCATGAAATAATTTTGCTAGCAAAATTCTTATTAAAGAGCCTTTCTATTGCCTTTAAAGAGCCTCTTTATTCAAAAATTTGCTAGCAAATTTATTTGTTAAGAAAAAAAGTAATCTCTTTAATTATTATATACTATACGCATCCGATAGGCTTGTAATAGTTTTTTCGCAAAGGGATTAGTGGGAAATGAACAGTGAATCGTTTAAAATATAAATAGATGTATATAAGGCGACAGAAGTCTAAAACGATAATTATTGAGAATAAAATAAACGAAAATTATGAAGAAAAAAAGACTAATGAGATTTGTTTGGGGATTTGCATTCCCCCTTGCAATTTGCCTCATGGCCACGGCTTGCAGCGACGACGAGACTGGCGGTGGAGTTCCCTACGACGCATCGAAGCCACTGGTGCTTGAGTCGTTCTTCCCAACAGAAGGCGCTTTGGCTACAAAGGTGATTTTGAAGGGCAGCAACTTCGGCACAGACGTTGATATGATTCACGTCTACTTCAACGAGAAGGAAGCGCCTGTGATTTCGTCAACTGGCGATAGAATGCTCGTACTGGCTCCGAAACTTCCCGGTGAGGACTGCATTGTTAGAGTAGTTGTGGGAGAACAAGAGAAAACGTTTGAACAACACTTTGCTTATGAGATACGCACCAACGTGACCACCGTGGTGGGCGGTGACAGAAGTGCGACAAGCTATCCTAAAGGTGGCGAGAATCTGGCTGAGGTGCAGTTCAACTGTGAGATGGACCGTCCGATAGTTATCGACTCGGAAAACAACATCTATTTCATACTACACATTGGTGAGGGAAATAACCCTGACGCAGTGTATGTGATTAACGAGGAGAGCGGTAAGATTCGAATGCTGGAAAGTGAGATAACAACGTTCCTTAACCAGAACTATATATGCTACGACCAGAACACTGACCGCTGCTATCGTTTCCATGGCAACATAGGTAGTAACGAGCTGTATTTCTATGATCGTTACAACGATTTCGCCCAGACACGCGGTGCTACCATTACATGGACTCCGAGCACCATGCGTCCTGAGTATGGCGGTGACTGGAATCAGTGGAGCTGTAAGCATCAGTGGATAGCACGTCCATCAGACAAATACTGGTATGGACGCATCGACCAGGGATACTTTGCCCGAGTTGATCCTGAGTCGGGTGAGACGATAGATATTTCAGGCATATACGATCCACGCGAGGGAGGTCCGGGATTTGCTGGCAAGCATGGTGAATGCAATGGTATGGCTTTCGACCCTGAAGATGACACAAAACTCTACTTCTCGATGACAGAGTTAAATGCAATTATGCTCTACGACTTCAACACTCAGCAAGTGAGCATATATGCCGGTTCATCGACAGGGTTGTCGGGATGGATGGACGGCAGAGCAAGAGAAGCATTGTTCAACTCTCCACGCCAGATATGCATCGACGAAGACCGAAACATGTATATTGCCGACTCTGAGAATCACTGCATACGCAAGATTGTAATGTCTACAGGCTACGTGAGCACCTTTGCTGGTACGCCACAGGTACCAGGGTATGCCAATGGCACCGGTGACGTAGCGCAATTCGATACACCTGTAGGACTGGTAATGTCGAAAGAAGGCATACTATATGTAGGAGACCGAAGAAACAGAGCCATCAGAAGAATTGGTATTGAATAAAAAAAGGAGCTAAATTCATAAGATTAAAGGTATTAGACTCCTGACAATTCAGAATTATATAAATAGAATTATTCACGAAAGAAAAGAAAAAGATATGAAGCGAATAATCAGTTTATTTCTCATACTGGCAATGCATTCGGTTGTCATCCTTGCCCAAAACGAGGAGGTGACTCTACGCGGTACTGTTATCGACGAGACCAGCGAACCGGTAATAGGTGCCAGTGTATACGTGAAAGACCGCCCAGGTGTGGGAAGCACAACAAACCTTGACGGAGAGTTCACACTGAAGGTAAACAGATACGACGTAGTAGTTGTGTCGTATCTGGGATACAAGAAATATGAACACCGAATAACAGAAAGCAACCCTGCCCCACTGAATATCCAACTAGCCCCCGAAGACAACGATGTGGAAGAGGTGGTTGTTGTAGGATTGGGCACTCAACGAAAAATCAGCGTTGCCGGTGCAATATCGGCCGTTGACCCGAAAGATCTGGAAATACCTGCAACAAACATTCAGAACACGCTGGCAGGCCGCGTACCGGGAATTATTGCCGTGCAACGAAGCGGTGAACCGGGAAAGAACATATCAGAGTTCTGGGTACGTGGTATCGGTACATTCGGATACAACAGCGGAGCACTTGTGCTGGTCGACGGTGTGGAAGGCACACTAAGCTCAATCGACGCAGCCGATATTGAGAGTTTCTCGGTGCTGAAAGACGCTGCCGCTACGGCTGTGTATGGTAACCGAGGTGCTAACGGTGTCGTGCTCATAACCACAAAGCATGGTAGCGAAAACAAATTGCAGATACGCGGACGTGCTAACATGACGATATCGCATCTGAAAAGATTACCAGACTATGTCGATGGCTTTGAATATGCAACTCTTGCAAACGAGGCTGCGGCAGCATCGGGAATGGAACCGATATACGACAGCACTGACCTCGATATTATAAAATACGGTCTCGACCCAGATTTGTATCCAAATATCAACTGGCAAGATGCCATACTGAACAAAAATTCATTCCAACGCACTTACTACATAAGCGCCCAAGGCGGAAGCTCGATTGCAAGATATTTTGCATCGTTGGGAATGTCGAACGAGTCGTCGGCATACAAGTCAGCGAAAGACAGCAAATACAACCGTGGTGTAGGATACAACACATATAACTATCGACTCAACATCGACATCAACCTTACCAAAACCACGAAGGTGTATGTGGGTGCCACTGGATTTATGTCGATAAACACCCGTCCATCAATGGGTAGTAGCGCACTGGGAGTTAGCCTTACCGACTGGTTGTGGAGCTCGCAAGCTAAGACGACACCACTGAAATACCCTCTGCGATACACAGGTGGATATCTGCCTGCAGTGGGTTCTGGCGACCAGATTTCTCCATACGTACTTCTGAATTTCACAGGAAATGCTAAAGACCGCAAAAGCGACAATCTTGTAACACTGAGCCTTGAGCAAGACCTCTCAATGATAACGAAAGGACTTACTGCGAAGTTACAGGGGACATATAACAACCAGGGCTATTTCTATGAGAGCAGATATAAGATGCCGGCTCTCTATATTGCCAACGGCCGCACCTCAACGGGCGAACTTCTATTGTCGCAGCGTGTGACAGAAAGTGCTATGAACTATAATAGCGCATCGTGGTGGTGGCGCAAACTATTGCTCGACGCCACACTGAACTACGACCGCGTATTCGGCATACATCGTATAGGCGGACTGCTTTACTACCGCATGGAAGACTCTGTCGGTTCCGGAGCATCAAGCAGCATGGATGCCATCCCACGCCGCTATCAAAGTCTTTCGGGTAGATTCACCTATGGATTGAACGACACGTATTTTGCCGACTTAAACTTCGGTTATACCGGTTCAGAAAACTTCAAGCCTGGTAAGCAATTCGGTTTCTTCCCAGCAGCAGCTTTGGCATGGGTGCCGACAAGCTATCAGTTTGTGAAAGACCATATCAAATGGCTGAGTTTCTTAAAGTTCCGTGTGTCATACGGTCTTGTAGGTAACGACCAGATTTCGTCGAAACGCTATCCTTATCTGACACTCATTTCGCAGTCGGAAGAAGGTATTGGCCGCTGGGGAGGCAGAGGATCAATAACAGAGTCGCAGGTCGGAGCTGATAACCTTGAATGGGAAAAGGCAAAGAAATTCGATGCCGGTATCGATTTGCATCTGTTTAATGACAAGTTTACACTTACTCTCGACTACTTCCTTGACCGCCGTGACAATATCTTCCAGCAACGCACTCAAATACCAAGTTATGTGGGCGCTATCGACATGCCTTACGGTAATGTAGGTAGTATGAAAAGCTGGGGAGGAGACGGACAATTTGAATATTTCCACAGCTTTAACAAGAGTCTGCATATGACTCTGCGTGGCAATTTCACCATCTCAAAGAATAAAATCAAGAACTGGGAGCAAGCCGATCAACCTTATGCATATCTGCGGCAGGCTGGATATGGCTACAATGTGCAACGTGGATACATCGCACTCGGACTATTCAAAGACGAACAGGATGTAGAGATGAGTCCAGCACAATTCGGTACAGTACGTCCCGGTGATATTAAATATAAAGATGTGAACGGCGACGGCCGCGTTACATCCGACGACATGGTGCCATTGTTCGCCAACTCAGGAACACCAATCATGATGTACGGACTTGGTGCAGAACTGCGATGGAAGAACCTCACTCTGAATGTTCTTTTCAAGGGAACGGGAACTAACAAATTCCTCTATGGTGGATCTGATGGCGGCCGCTTCGATGGCTACATTGCATTCAACCAAGGAGCTGTCGGAAACGTGATCCGCACAGCTGCCGATCCAAACAACAGATGGATATCGGCTGAATATAGTGGCGATCCAAATACTGAAAATCCGAACGCCCGATTCCCAAGACTCTATTATGGTTACAATTCGAATAACGACCGTCCATCTACATTCTGGATGGGAAATGCAAAGTATCTACGTTTGCAGGAACTCAGTTTGAACTATCAACTCAAAACAGAAATCCTACGCCGTTACCTTGCCATTCAGTCAATCGACATACAGTTGATGATGGAGAATTTATTCGTATGGGACTCTGTTAAGATTTTCGACCCAGAACAAGCAACCTCATGTGGACAAGCTTATCCAATTCCGGGAAGATATTCACTACAGCTATACTTCACTTTCTAATCATAAATACTGGAAAAAGATATGAAAAAGATATTATATTTCATGTTGCTGACGATAACACAAGTGGCAATAGTCTCGTGTAACTATCTGAATGTTGATGAGTATTTCGAAGACACTTTTAAGGAAGACTCCATCTTCTCGAGCGAAACACACGTCAAGCAATATTACAATGGTGCAGTGAGCCTTCTTCCTAGCGAAGCACAAATCTACGAAGGCAGTTACAATTCGATAGCTCTGCCTGGCATTACCGGTTCCGATGAGGCAATTGCCCCAGGATACACTTGGGGTGGCCTAGCTCCTATCCGCTTTGCAGGCACTCTGCTGGTAAATGATGAAATAACTTTCGAAAGCGGGGAATTCAACATCTGGGGGGATTGTTATAAGATTATAAGAAAATGTAACACCATCTTCTCTCGTCTTAATGAAGTACCGATGAACTCTTTTGACAAAATTGAGTTCAGAGCAGAAGTCAGATTCCTCCGTGCCTATGCTTACTTCTGGCTGTTCCGTAACTATGGTCCTGTGCTATTACTTGGCGATGATATCGTTGAAGTGAATGGTGAGCCAAGTGTTTATCGCATTTATCGCAGCACATTTGACGAGACTGCCGACTACATCTGCTCTGAGATGGAAACGGCAGCCAGCGACCTGCCACAGAAGAATTCGTCGGATATGGTATATGCTCCAACAAAAGGAGCTGCACTGGCCCTTGTGTCACGAATCCGACTTCAGCAAGCAAGCCCACTCTTCAATGGTGGCGACGCTGCACGCAAGTATTATCACGATTTTGT
>CACZRN010000006.1 GCA_902783625.1 uncultured Prevotellaceae bacterium | reverse complement strand
CCTCCAAAATAGTATTTGCCAGCATATTTGAAAGCACCTCCGTCGGCAACACCCTCAATGACGGGGTTGGTGTACGTCTGCGCATGCAGGGCAAACGTAACCGACAGCAGTAGAATCGATGTGATAAAGCGGTTTTTTCTCATATGATAAAAGATTTAGTTATTTATTTCAATATACTCAGATGGGGTTTTTCCAAAATAGCGTTTGAATGTCCTGGAGAAATAGTCAGGATCAGTGAATCCTGTCATGTATGCAACCTCGGAAACACGATGTCCTTCTTTCAATAATTTGATTGCGAGTTCGAATCGTCTCTTGCGTATGTAGTCGCTGATAGATATGCCGAAAAGATTTGTCATCTTCTTATGTAGCATGCTTCGGCTTATTCCAAGAGCTTTGGTTATGTCGGTTACGGAGAAATCGCTGTTGTTTAAATTCATCTCCACCTGACGGTTTATGTCCTTGATGAAACGTAGATCGATGTCGTTGATTTGTGCATCGGACAGATCAAGTCCGTTTGTATCGACAATCTCCTGCTGTCTCTTCTTTTGCAGGGCGAGAATGTTATTTATCTGCAGTTCGAGTATTTGCGGGTCGAAGGGTTTTGTGACGTAAGCCTCAGCTCCGCTCTTGAATCCTGTGACGATGTCGCCCTGCTCGCTTTTTGCAGTGAGGAGTATGATAGGGATATGCGACGTCTCCATGTCGCTCTTAAGCAAGTTGGTCATCTCATATCCGTCCATCTTCGGCATCATTACATCTGAGATGATGAGCTGTATGTCGCTATTATGAGCTATTTCAATGGCATCTTCGCCATTGGTGGCAACGGCGATGTTGTATTTCTTGATAAAATAATCTGTAAGGAAAGAGAGCAAGTCGGGATTGTCTTCTACGATGAGTATTTTCACTTTCTCATCGTCGTTGGTTTTGTTCTCAAGCGATTCTTTCGATTTTTGTAATTCGATATTAGCGACTGAGAACTGATACTGCTCGATAGGTCTGATTGTCTTTTCCTCTGTCAGGAGTGAGTTTTGGTCGAAAGCCTCAGGCGAAACGCATAGTCTGACACAGAAGGTGCTGCCTTTTCCCTCAACGCTTTTCACCGTCACCTCGCCTTTGTGAATCTCTGCAAGACGTTTCACAAGTGGGAGTCCAATGCCCCACCCACGGTTGTTGACGTTGTATCCACGCTTTGTTTGATAATAGCGATTGAAGATTTTTTCAATCTCTTCTTTTGCAATACCAATACCGTTGTCTTCAACCTCAATGGAAAGGAAATCACGTTTTTCAGTTTCTGACGAAATAATCTTTCCCCTAACTTCTATCTTTCCACCTTCGGGAGTGAATTTAATGGCATTTGAAAGAAGATTATTGAGAATCTTTTCGACATACGATGGTGAGAACCACACTTCTTCACCATTGTCTTCTGACTTGACCGACAAAGATATATTCCTCTCTGCCGTTGTGTTGGAGAAAACATTCACTATTATTTCTATAAACGAAAGAGGATTGCCTTTTTGTATATAGAACGGGAATTGATTGGTTTCTATTTTATTGAAAGTAATAAGTTCGTTAATTAGGTTCTCCATTTTCTTGGTATTGCTTATTGCCATCTCAAGATTTTTCTGCTCATCTTTGTTAAGACCGCTGAGCTTTATACTCTTTAGCGGTGCGACAATAAGTGAGAGTGGAGTCTTCAGTTCGTGCGAGATGCTTGTGAAGAAATCGAATTTCTCTTTGTCGATTTCTTCAATCTTTTCTTTCTCCATCTTTGTCACTCTTATTTCGTTTCTTTCCTTCATTCTCGTGTTGAAGAATTTATAAGCGAGATACGTCAGAGTGCATGCTAAGAGGAAATAGATTATGTATGCAAGCGGAGAAGCATAGAATGGTGGGCTGATAATTATTTTTATTTTCTTTGTGGGGCACTCTTCCCATCCTTTGTTTGTGTTGTTTGCCCTTATGTAAAGAGTATAAGTGCCAGATGGGAGGTTATAGCTTGTGAATTTGCGTTCATTGCCTACGTCGCGCCAATTCTCGTCGAAACCGTCGAGTTTTACCTGATAATCGATATTTGATATGTTGCCTGGCTGAATGACACCATATTCAATAGAGAACGAGCGTGCCTGTTCGTGACTCAAGCGGATAACGTCGGTTGAGTCTATCTCATTTTTTAGAGGGGAATGTTCCGATGCTGCAGTAATGGTAACATTGTTTATAAAGAGATTCTTCAGATGTACATTAAACGGACCGTCTTTCTGTTTAATCTTTGAAGGATCGATGATAACGATTCCGTTTACGGTGCCAAACATCAGGCGATTGTCTGAAGTGTTTATGATGGAGTTGAAGTTGAAATGATTGGTTGGCAGTCCGTTCTCAGTAGAGAAATAGTTGAAGTTGTTGTTTTCTCTTTTATACTGGAACAATCCTTGACTCGTACTTATCCAGATATGTCCGAAACTATCTTCGGTTATGCCGCAAATGGTGCTTTTGGCAAGCAACATCTCAGAGTTTACCGATTCAATTTTGTCGCTCTTCTTTGGATTGTCAATATATTTAAGTCCATTGTTGTTTGTGCCGATCCAGAGTTTATTATTTGAGTCGTTGAAGATGCTTGTTATATAGTTGTCGTTTATTTTCCCGTTGTTTTTACTCCAGTTCGTCACTTTCTTTGTCTTCATGTCGATTTTAAATAATCCCTGATAGACTGTTCCTGCCCATAGGTTTCCGTCATTATCGGAACAAAGGCAGTAGACGAATGACTTTCCCAAGCGATCGTCGCTGAATCTTGTGAAAGTGTTGAGCCTTTTGTCGTAGCAGAAGAGACCCTGGATAGATGCTATCAAGATACGGTTCTCATCATATTCCATAATATCGAAAACGGAATAAATGTCGATACCATTTGCGGAAAGGAAATTTCTCGATGCTCCTGACTTTGTGTTGTACACGAATAGTCCCCTTCTGAAAGTTCCGATCCAGAGGTTTGATGTCTCTTTATCGAAGTATACAGAATGGATGTTAGTTCCGATATCAGGAAGATTATAAGGGACATGGAAAGTGTTTGTCTTCAAATTGTAGCAATTGAGCCCGCCGTCTTCGGTTGCTATCCAGAAGATTCCAGGATCTGCTTCTATCATTTCGCGTGCGACCATTCCGCTGATATTTTGCGGATTTGCTCCAGGCTTTAGCCACGTGAATTGCTCACTGTTGTCGAGCAGGACATCAACACCGCCGAAGTAGGAACCTATCCAGATGTTGTTTCCCTTGTCGCAGATTATGGAGTAGATGGCATTATCTGAAAGCAGGTCTTTGTCGATGAAATTGTGTCTGACGATTTCAATCGAATTGTCTGGGTTTATGATTGTTATCCCTTTCTCAGTACCGAGCCAGATGCGTTTGTTGTTGTCTTCGATGATTGTCCGCACAATGCCGTTGGAAAGTTTTTGAGGGTCGTAGATATCGATATTGTTGTTTTTAAGGTTTTTACGCATCACACCCTTTCCGTTGCGACCAATCCATAGGTTGTTCTCGTTGTCGACGTATAATGGCACAATGTCATCGGCATGAGTAAGGAAATCGTTGAAGTTGCAGTCAGACATGACTGTCATCTGAGTCATGTCTGCATTATAGTAGTATATGCTTGAGTTTGTTGCGGCATATAGATTGTCGTCTTTGTCGACGGCAAGCGATATGATGTATCCATGCTCTTGTGGTGGGAAGGTGGTAAACGAGTCGGCTTTTTCGTCGTAGACACTCAGTTGTGTGTTTCCTAAATATATCTTCCCGTTGTTGGCAACTACCGCAGCTTGGAATTCTCCTTTCAGGTTGTCGTAACGCTTGAAATCGTTGGTTGCCGGTCGGTAGCGGCATACTCCATCAACCGTGCACACCCATACCCGGTTCTTATGGTCGATGAAGAGTTTCTTGATGAAGTTGTTGCACAACGAATGTGGATTGTTGCTATCGTGGAAATAGTTTTCAAAGCTATAGCCGTCGTAGCGTGATAATCCATTGCGTGTCCCAATCCATATATATCCTTTCTCGTCTTGCAAGAGCGCTTCAGCCTGTTGATGCGGCAATCCGTTTTCGCTTGTGAGATGATGGAAGCGAAAATTATTGGCATTTGCAGTCAGGAAGGATACCAGTATGTATAGTATGAGTTGTGTTGTTTTTTTCATGCGTAGAAACCTATGTGCTGATTTTCTTACTCACTATTCGCCCATTTGACATGATGCATTTCACG
The DNA here is from genome assembly GCA_902783625.1 of uncultured Prevotellaceae bacterium. Classification (GTDB taxonomy): domain Bacteria; phylum Bacteroidota; class Bacteroidia; order Bacteroidales; family Bacteroidaceae; genus Prevotella. The sequence continues at coordinate 8,022 of CACZRN010000006.1, read as the reverse complement.
ATATATAAACCATGCTTCAGGTTTATAATACCTGTTTGCCCTGCGATGTCGGATAGAGAGTAAACCAACTGTCCGTTAACGGAGTAGATTTTTATGCTCTTGGCATTTAGTCCGTCGGGTAAGATAATTCTGTTGCCGACAAATGATATGTCGGTATTATTGTTGTCGTAATTTGCTATTCCTGATGCGTCATTGTCATCGAGTCGGAACTCCATCCATGTCCACGACTGATCTTTTTTCGCATCAGGCATTGTCTCGGTTTTATATGTAGATGTAGAGCGGTCTGTCACCTCTATTGCCATTGCCATGCGCTGCCCGAGCGGTGCTTTCTCTTTCCCAAGCACACGCCAGGGTATTGCTGCCTCGATGATATAGTATGACGATTTGACTTTAAGTCGATAGCGTGTGCCTGTAGTATCGGTGTGTGCTACCCACTTCCCATTTTCTCCTTTCCAGAAATTATATGAGCCACTGGTTTTAAAGTAGATGTTATACATGCCTTCCACCGGGGTGTCATCGCTTGCATTGTCGGCATCTATAAGGAGTCTGACAGCATCGAGTTGCGATGAGGTGTTGTATGGAGTGTTGTCGTTAACCCTTATTGCGAAATAAAGGTTATCGTCGTCGTAGCAGAAATCGGAATATACTAACCGCCCGATACTATTGTTGCCCATCTTTATCTGTGAGCCGTTGCGGAAGTGGTATTCTGTGGCTCCGATGGTGGCATCGAGGGTTGGGGTGCCACGGTAGGCTTTGAACATCCTTGTGGGATAGCCTTTTACGATTTCTACATGCGGAGTACCACCTTTTGCCCCAACACCTCCAAGCGCGCAAACAATGCCAGTATCGATGACAGAGATAGAGTTCCATTCTATCGAAATCCTGCTGTCATAGTTGTCGTTGAATGGTTGCGACATGGCTTTGAATCCCCGTGCATTCTCATCGCCGACATACACATACATGTTCATCACGTCGTAGTCGTTCGACTCGTGGTAGGCTTGTCGTGAGAGCACAGTCTCCCCCCAAGGCAGTATGCGCATGTAGGGTGCGCCTCCGTAGGCTTTTGGGCACCAGTTGTGGTCGATTACCTGTGTGCGATAGGGGCTGTTGGGGCCAATGGTAATACCTTTCCAGTTGTCTGATAGCGATGAGCGGAGCGTTACGGGCACGAATGTTGTTTCGCCTGGCCATCCGTTATCCTCGATGGTGACGATGATGGTGTCGCCGATGAGCACTGGTGTCGGCATTCCATCGCGGCTGCCGGGGCGGTATGATATGGTTTCGGGAGTTTTTGTCCACGTTTTCCCCTTATCGTATGAGCGTAAAAGTTGTATGCACTGGTCGTAATTGTCAACGAAAGGGCTCTCGTCGGAAACGTAAAGATGCAATTCGCCTGAGGGGAGTTCGAGTATGGCTGGCTCCCAGCATCCTGTGTGAAAGTCGGTTCCGGCAGTATATATTTGTGTGTCAGCCGACCATGTCTTGCCGTTGTCGGTACTGCGGTTGATGCGTACTCCGTAGCGGCGTACATTATCGTAAGGTTCATTAGGACCGATATTATAGCAAACGATTATGGTGCCGTCTTTAAGTTGATAAAGGTCAGCGTCGTAGTAGTGATAGTTGGCAGGAGGTGAGAATTTCCGCTCTTGAGCGCTCCACGATACCCCTTTGTCGGTGCTTATGCTCATTACGATGTAGCCTCCTGCACCTGTGACAGCCATCAGTCGCCCGTCTTGCAACTCTATCATTCGGGCGTAGAGGGCATTGTCGAACAATGTCTTTCGATTTGCCGTATCCCAGAAGATGCGCGAACTGGAATATGGTTGCTGACGCTTTGCCGAAGCTGGTATGAGCAAAAACAGCAATAGTGTCAGTAAAAGTGCTTTTTGAGATGTCGTAATTAATCGCATATGCAATGTCATGTTCTTTAATTCAACTTAATTGTTAGCGAACTTGTCAACAGCAAATTGTTTCCTTATGCTTTGTGAATGTCCATACTCAAGCCATGAACAAGTGAGAGAAAAGAGCCTTTTAACCGCCGCTTAATGGGCTTTTATGTTCCGCTTAATGGACATTGATAGTGAAACAGGTTACATTGCATATGTTTGTAAGTCGGTTAGCCAGCCTACTTTATATTACAATCTTTCTGCTCACTACCTGTTCGTTGGCAAGTTTAAGCTTAACTATCGTGATTCCTTTTGTGGGAACTTCGATGCTGAAGTCTTTTCCTGCGTTTCGACGTGAAGCTACCACTTTACCGTCTATGGTATAGAGTGTAGCGTTAACGACGGGCAAATCGCTATTGATATTTATTCTGTTACCTGTCACCGAAAGATGTGTTCCGTCGTTCCACACAGAGGAGATTCCCGTCTCGTCGGGATTTGGTTGCAGCCGGAACTCCATCCATGTCCATGAAGAGTTTGCTTTGGCATCGGGGAGCATCTCCTTTGTAAGTGTTGACGACGACTCTGAAGTGCGGTTTGACAACTCTACGTTTAAGCGCATAACCTGATTGACAGGTGCTTTCTCAAATCCCAGTTCTGACCAAGGTACGGCAGCCTCCATGATGTAATATGTGCTTCGCCGCTGCACACACAGACGTATGTCGTTATCGTCTTGCTTTACGAATCTGTGGGTGTTTGTTGCTCCCTTGTAGAACCACACAGTGGAGTCGAGGCGCATGAAAATCTTGTATAAGTCGTCGGAGATAGTGCTTTCGCACAGGTTTTTCGCGTCGAGATAAATCGAAATGCCATCTGTATATGTAGTATTCCTGATGGGATACTGAGTGCGGTCGGATGCTCTTGCCGAGATGTAGAGCGAGTCATCGTCGTAAGCAAAGTCGGCTGTGAAGCGTGTTCCCTTCTCTGTACCGAGTATCACCTGCGTTGCCAGCGGTTTGAAGTATCCCTCGTCACGAGTCTGTTTACCGTCGATAGTGGGTTTTGCGTATGGTGCCTGCAGCAGACGGACAGGATATCCTTTCATTATCTCGTCGTGTCCGTTTATTCCTGCGAAAGCCACTACCACGCCAGTGTCAATCACTGCTACAGAGTTCCAAAGCGCATTGTCGTTATCACCCAATGGGAATGGCGAACTCATAGCTTTGAAGTCTTTTGCCTCCTCGTTGCCGATATAAATCCACATCTGATTCTGTCCGTCACCATAGTCAGACTGATGCGAGAGCACTGTCTCACCCCATGGGAGCACTCTCAGATAAGGAGCGCCACCAAGTGCACGGGCGCAGAAAGAGTAGTTGATGGCCTGCCAGCGGTTCGGACTGTTGGCATTTACCCAGAAGTTGTGCCAATTGGTCTCAAGAGGGCATGTGACGATGGTGGGAATGAAACTTCCGAATCCCGACCAGCCATTATCCTCGATGGCTACGGCGATGGTTTTGCCGTCGTGAAGAAGCACAGGCACAGGCATACCATCGCGGAAGTTCTTGCGGAAGGATATTATCTCTGCCTTGCCCCATGTCTGCCCACCGTCGAACGAACGGCACATGGAAATCTGCTGTTCGCCTGATGATGTGTATGGTCCCTCGTCGGCAAAATAGAGTTGCACTTCACCCGATGGCAGTTGTAGCATTGATGGTTCCCAGCAACCGTCTTGGAAGGTGTAGGAAGCGTCGTTGACGAATATCTCGTCGCTCCATGTCTTTCCGTTGTCAGTACTGCGCTTACAGCGTATTCCGAAGCGACGGTCTTCTGTGTATGGTGCCGATGGACGTGGGTTGTAGGCAACGATGATTGTGCCATCCTGCAACTGGATAAGGTCGGGCACACACTCGGGAGTGTTGTTTGTGTTGGTGACAATCTTCTCTGGTGTGCTCCACATCGTGCCGTTGGTGCTATATGCCACGTTGATTCCTCCACTCTCAGTACATGCCATCAGCCGCCCGTCTTGCAACTGTATCAGTCGGCCGTAACCTCCTGAAGAGAATACAGTGGTACGGGTTGATGAGTCCCAGAAAATGCGTGAACCATTATATGGCTCATGATAGCTTGCCATCGCATTTACTGAAAAAGCAATGCTAATCAGAATAAGATAAAATGTCTTCTTCATATAGTTTTTCTTGTTATAAATATAAAGTATCAAAAATGTTTTTTAAAGTCTGGTAAATAAGAATTCTATTGCATCGCAAATATACGAATAAAACTTTTTTATTGCCATCATTCTTATGTTAAAAAACACTTTATCAACTTCTATCTTGCAATCTTTTTGCCATCTTTGATGTACAGTCCGTGAGCGGGTTCTGTGTTCAGTTGACGGCCTTGCAAGTCGTAAATACCATGGCGATGAGGCCTTTCATCATCAGAGTTTTTGACAGATTCTATTCCCGTTTCTCCGTTGGGGCGTAGATAGAATTCCATCCAAGTATATGGTGCATCGCGCTTTGCGTCGGGAATGCTCTCGGTCTGTATGTCGATGCCGCTTAGTCCACGGTCTTGTAGTATGACATTTGCCCGCATAGTCTTCCCCGATGGTGAAGCGTTGAGGCCTATTGCTTTCCAGGGGATGGCAGTCTCGAGGATGTAGTAGGAGGATGTGGATGTTGTTTTCACTTTTATTCCGTCAACGTCGGTTTTTATCCATTTGTGCTGTGTGGATGATCCTTTGTAGGCAACGCAGTCACCAGAGAGACGGATGAAGAATCGGCAGCAGTGGTCGGACGGAGCGGCGTAGGATTCGTTTTCGTAGTCGAGCAGCAGCGACACTCCGTCAGCATAGGTGGTGGGGTCGCTGTTCTGTAGCTTATCTGTCACACGTGCGATGAAATAGAGTGAGTCGTTGTCGTAGGCGAAGTCGGCGATGGTGCGTGTGCCTGTTTCCACGCCGAGCATTACCTGGGTGGAAAGGGGCTTGTAGTAGCCTTCGTTTCGGGTGAGCTTGCCGTCGATGTTTGGGTGGGCGTAGGGAGCCTGTAGCTTGTTCACGGCATAGCCTTTTATCATTTCGATGGAGTTGTTCACTCCTCCTACGGCCACTACTTCGCCGGTGTCGACGATGCATACGGAGTTCCACATTACTGTCTCTGTGTCGCCGATGCGGAAGGGATGTTGCATCGACTTGAAGTTGCGTGCCTGTTCGTCGCCGAGTGCCACGTACATGTTCAGCTTTCCGTTGTGGTTATATGCCGACTGGTAGGACATGACTGTCTCTCCCCATGGCAGCACGCGAAGGTATGGTGCTCCTCCTGTGGCGTTGGGACAGTAGGCAAAGTCGAGTGTCTTTTCTCGGTTTGGGCTGTTGGCATCTACGTAGTAGTCGGTCCAGTTGGTTTCCAGCGGGCATCTGACGGTGGTCGGAAAGAAGTCGCCCACTCCTGGCCATCCGTTGTCTTCGATGGTGACGACGATTTCCGACTGGTCTTTGAGCAGTACGGGGCATGGCATTCCGTCGCGATAACCTGCGCGATAGGACACGATGTCGGGCTTGCTCCATGTGAGTCCGCCGTCGAAGGAACGGCAGACGGAGATGTTCTGTTCGTTGCTGTTGGTGTAGGGCCCTTCGTCGGAGTAGTAGAGTTGCAGTTCGCCACTGGGCAGCTCGATGAGAGAGGGTTCCCAACATCCGTCGTCCCAGATGTATGATGCATCGTAGACGAAGATTTCGCTGCTCCACGTAAGTCCGTTGTCGGTACTGCGTTTGCAGCGCATGCCGAAGTGACGGTCTTCGGTGTATGGAGTGCTGGGCCGCGGGTTGTAGGCCACGATGATGGTTCCGTCTTTCAGTTGTATGAGGTCAGGAACGCAGTTGGGGGTGTTGTTTGTATTGCTGACTATTTTTGTCGGCGATGTCCACGACCTGCCTCCGTCGCTGCTGAAGGCGATGTCGATGCCGCTATGCTCGCAGGCAGCCATCAGCCGACCGTCCTGCAGCTGTATCATGCGGGCATACCATCCAGTACTGAACACTGTGAAACGGCTAGTAGTATCCCAAAAAATGCGCGAACCCTTATAAGGAGTTACATTCCCCGCAACTGCGAGGAATGTAACTGATAAGGATACCATTGATAAAAATCTTTTAATACCCATTCTTTTTTATTAATAAGCAAATACAATTCTCGATACTGCCCTCACGGCAGGATTTTCTTCGAGCGTCCTAATAAGTGTGTATTCAGTGTTTGCGTTTGTCAAATCAATGGTGGAACCACTTGGTACTTCGCTTCCACCAGCATAGAACTTGGCATCGCTGTCGGTAGCATACTCAATCTTCACCTTTGTCTTATCGGTGCCATCTGGCAACTCAAAAGTATAGGTCTGCAAATCTTGGAAGTATGCATCGCGTGTCAACTTTCCTGTAACGCCTTCGGCTTTTACGCTGCTAAATTCCGGATAGATAGGAACATAGAGTTTATAGTCGCGTGTGGTTCCTGCATCAGAGAGGACTTGAATGTCGTGTGCGACAGTCAGGTTATAATAAGAATTAGATTTATACGGCTCATTATCGATAAATATCTTCGATGAGTCTGATACAATCTCAAAATTCAAACGCTGCTTTGTAGCATTTACTTTTACCTCTTTATTATTGTAGAGGTATTTTGTAGGCAGACAAAGCACCCAATCAACGTTGTTGACGAGCTCAGCATAGTAGATGTTGGGGGTGATGCTGGTGGAGATGGCATCAATGGCAGTAATATCGTCGACTACTGTCACGTCGAATTCCTGTATATTCTCCTTGATGTTGTTGCCCAAGAAAGTGTCGTAGGTGGATGCCACCACCACTACGTGGAATGTGCCTGGCGTGGCGTAGGAATATGTGAAGAGCCCTTTGTTTACAGGAAATCCCGTGTTGCTCTCTTGCCTTAATGCGTATTCGTGATCCTTGTCACCGGTGAAGACGACAACCTGATCTGCCACACCTGTAACGCGAAGTTCCATTGACTCGTTGATTACGAGGTTGGTCTTGTCGAACGTGACGTTTACTTGCGGTGTGCGTGCCTCCTCGTTATCGTCGGAGCAGGCTGCAAACAGGAATGCGAAGCAAACGGCCAAAAGTATATTAATTGACTTTTTCATTGTTCTGTAATTTTTAAGTGATTAGTAACCAGGATTCTGTTCTACCACACCATTAGAGACGTCGATTTCTGTCTGTGGGATTGGGAATAACTCGTTTACGCCCTGACGGAAATAGAGTCCGCGGCTGTTATAGCGGTTTGCACCGAATGTGTGGAGGACCTTTGCGGCACGTCCCTGACGAACGATGTCGAAGAAACGGTCCCATTCGAATGCAAGTTCCATGTGACGCTCTTCGTAGATCTGGTCGCGCACGTAGCCATAGCCACCGGCAACATAGAGCTTCGTACTCGAGTTGATGGTGTTGACCTGTGCCTTGCAGAGGTTGAGGTTCTTGATGGCTCCCTCACGGTCGCCACATTCGTTGAGAGCCTCAGCATACATGAGGACGACTTCTACATATCGTATCACGCGACGGTTGCGGCCATTATCACCAGCAAACTTAGGTTTGTCTTTCTTTGGGGTATACCATTTCAGCGATACCTGTCGACCTTCTCCGCCCTGCCATATCTCGCCGTCGGGGGTAGTGGTCTGGTGGGCAATAAGATATTGTCTTCTGACGTCAGTACCAAAGAGTTTCGTGGCAATGTCGTTGGTGCAGTAGATTTTCACTGTTCCTACGTCGAAGAATTCGATTCCAGCGCCTTCGTTGGTGTCGCCACTGGAGCCATCGGCACTCTCCTTGAATACCACTTCGAATACAGACCCGCGACAGAACTCTCCGTCGCCATACCATTGATAGACGTATGAATATTTGTCGCCGTTGTGTAGTGCGGCTCCATAGTAGTCTTGGTAAGCGAGCGAATATACGCCGACCATAGGCGAGTAGGCTCCAGAGATGTAGTCGAGCGATGTCTCAGGCTTCTCATAGGGGTCGCTTTCTGTGAGCAGGTTCTGCGGTTTGAACCACAGCCGCTGACGAAGGGCTTCCCAGTCCTCCGAGCCATCATACTTCAGCACTTGCTGGATGGTCATCGGTTTTCCGTCGATGAAATATTCT
>CACZRN010000005.1 GCA_902783625.1 uncultured Prevotellaceae bacterium | reverse complement strand
TTCCCACGTACAGGATCGGAGTTCACAGCATCGGTGACCATCACGCCGCCATGGTCGAAGTTCGATAACATCGACTATGAGAATTTGGCAACAAACCCCAAGTCGCCGACATACAATGATGAGCAGCAGAAGAAATACCGCTGGGTGGAGTATCACAAGTGGAAGTTTAAGATGCGTACTTTCACAGCACTTACCAAGGCGCAGAAGTGTTTTGTGCTGATGACACGTATCGAATTGGGTATTCTCGGATCATACAATAAATACAAGAAATCGCCGTTTGAAACCTACTACATGGGTGGTGACGGTATGACTGGCTACAGCACAAGCTATGCCGAGGAAACCATCGGACTGCGCGGATATGAAAACGGTACGCTCACCCCATGGGGTTACGAAGGATATGCCTACGACCGATTCACGGCTGAACTGCGTTATCCATTCCTGCTCGGAAACACTACCATCTACGGACTCACCTTCCTCGAGGCTGGTAATGCCTGGAATGAGACAAAGAAATTCAACCCGTTTGACATGAAACGCTCGGCGGGTGTGGGTCTGAGAATATTCCTCCCCATGGTGGGTATGATGGGTATCGACTGGGCCTATGGCTTTGACAAGGTGTTTGGAGAGAAGGGTGGCAGCCAGTTCCACTTCATCATCGGACAGGAATTCTAAGTTTTGCAGATACCGGCGTGAGTGCACATAGTCATCATCGACTTGCCTTCGCCACATTATATATAATATATAAACAAGAAAGGAATTGAAAATGAAAAGAGAGAAAAGTCTTGTCGGCATGCGTTTCATGATAATGGCGCTGCTGATGGTTCTGCAGTCTTCGGTATTCATCCTTCAGTCGAATGCACAGAAATTTGCATTGGTTGACATGGAGTATATCCTGAAGAATATTCCCGCTTACGAGCGTGCCAATGAGCAGCTCAATCAGGTCTCGCGCAAATGGCAGGCCGAGGTTGAAGCCCTCAATACCGAAGCGAGTACAATGTATAAAAACTACCAGAACGAGGTGGTGTTCCTCTCTGAAGAGCAGAAGAAAGCTCGTCAAGAGGCTATCATGAAAAAGGAAAAAGACGCCAGCGACCTGAAGCGTAAGTATTTCGGTCCTGAAGGCGAGCTCTTCAAGAAGCGTGAGAGTCTGCTGAATCCTATTCAGGAGGAGATATACACTGCCGTGAAGGAGATTTCTGATCTGCGTGGATATAGTTTGGTCATTGACCGGGCATCCGACTCAGGGATTATCTTCGGTTCTCCGAAGATCGACATCAGCAACGAGGTGCTGCAGAAACTCGGATACAATTGATCATACACCAACAGAGATAGATAAACAGTAACACTAATCATAAAAAAGAAAAGAAATGAAAAAGTTTTTTGTAGCGTTGATGCTCATCGCACCAACAGCAATGTTTGCACAGAAGTTTGGTCATGTTGACACACAGAACATCATGCAGTCGCTGCCCGAGATTTCGGTTATCAACGGCGAGCTGCAGGCTAAGCAGAAAGAGTTAGAGAACGATCTTACTGCCATGCAGACCGAGTTCCAGCGCAAACTCGACGATTATGAAAAGACTCAGAGCACAATGAACGAGACCAAGCGCAAGGAGACTGAGCAGGAACTGCAGGATATGAACAACAAGATCCAGCAGACCTATCAGCAGAGCCAGCAGACCATGCAGCAGCTCCAGCAGGAGAAGATGGGACCTGTCTATGAAAAAGTGCGCAAGGCCATCGAGAGTGTGGGTAAGGCAGGTGCCTATACCTATATCTTCGAAGTGGGTTCTGCTCTCTACATCGGTACCGACTCAAAGGATCTCACAGCCGATGTGAAGTCTGAGATTCAGAAGATTAAGTAACCTCCCGCCGACGCTGTTGTGTCAGCGAGAATCAGCAATAGAGGTCGCCATCGGCTCATTCGAGGGCTGAGGTGACCTCTTGATTAATTAACCAATCATTACCGCCGATTGTATGAAGAAGTTTTTTCTTGCAATGATGTTCGTGGTGCTGTCGCAGGGTGCCATGGCTCAGGAAGTGCAAAAGGCAATGCCTAAGTTTGCCACATTCAGCTATGCCAAGGTGCTCGAGGCTATGCCCGAGTATGCTACAGTGAAGAACGACCTTGCCGCACTGCGCAAAAAGTTCGACGACGAGGCAAAGCGCTCCGAGGATGATTTCAATCAGAAGTATGAACTCTTCCTCGAGGGCCAGCGCGATTTCGCTCCGTCGATAATGAAGAAGCGCCGCTCTGAGCTTGAAGAGATGCTCCAGAGGAATATCGATTTCCGCAAAGAGTCGGACCGTCTGCTCAAACAAGCAGAGGTGGATGCGTTCGCACCGCTGAAGACTAAGGTAAACGGCATACTGTCGCGTATCGGACAGGAGCGCGACCTGCTCTTCATCGCCAACATCGACGAGTGCGACCTGCCGTTTGTCAATCCCGACTTCGGAGTAGATCTCACCGACGCCATCATTGACGAACTGAAGAAATAAACCTCCGCTGAGATGCCATTTACAGCATTCCCTTCGTCGCCAGGCCCGATAGGTGTGTTCGATTCCGGATTCGGAGGGCTCACTATCCTGCATGGTATACGTCAGATGCTGCCAGAGTACGACTATGTCTACCTTGGCGACAATGCGCGTGCCCCTTACGGCTCGCGCTCGTTCGAGGTGGTATATCAGTTCACCCGCCAAGCCGTGCTTAAGCTTTTCTCCATGGGATGCCATCTCGTGGTGCTGGGCTGTAACACGGCATCGGCAAAGGCATTGCGCACAATCCAGCAGCGCGATTTGCCGGAGATAGACCCCTCGCGTCGCGTATTAGGGATTATACGCCCTACAGCCGAGGCCATAGGGTCGATAACGAAGACGCGCCACGTGGGCATTCTTGCAACTGAGGGCACTGTGCGCAGTCGCAGCTACGACCTCGAGATACGCAAACTCTTCCCTGATGTGACGGTGACGGGACAGGCATGCCCGCTGTGGGCTGCTATCGTTGAGGCCAACGAGGCCGACTCGCCAGGAGCCGACTATTTCGTGCAAAAGCGCATTGGGCAGCTCATGCGCCGCGATCCACAGATAGACAGTATCATTCTCGGTTGCACACACTATCCACTGCTCATGTCGAGCATCGTTCGCCATGCCCCCGACGGTGTGCGCATAGTGCCGCAGGGCGAGTATGTGGCGGCAAGTCTGAAAAACTATCTTGACCGCCACGATGCCATACGAGGCATGATAACCCAAGGTGGCTCGTGCCAATATCTCACCACCGAGAGCGAGGAGCGTTTCAACGAGTGTGCCCGCATTTTCCTTCGCCAGAAGGTGGAGGCGCGCCATGTGACGCTCGGATAGCCGTTCGTCGGAACGCAGAAAGCGATATTGTTCCCCACAATATCAAAGCCAGACAGCAACACAAACCAATCGGATTTAATAAAACAGCGTATATACTTACGCATCGGTCAGGAGGCGTACAATCCCCGTTCTGACCTACATATTTACTATATACCCTTGTGTGTATAAAAAAATTTGCTAGCAAAATTTTCATTAAAAGGCCCATCTGTTGTCATTAAAGAGGCTCTTTATTCGAAATTTTGCTAGCAAATTTATTTGTAAGTGTAATACACGTCGTTTTTCGTTTGCCTTGTTTCCTCCCTCAGCCATGCTTTCCGAAGGCATGTGCCGGGCTAGGCTGTCCGCACGGCTATTCGTTTATCTGCAATCGACGGGCAAGATATTTCACTGGATACCATGTTGCCAAAATGCCCACTGCCATTACGGTGACGAATACAATCACCACATCAGCGGCATGTACACTGACGGGATAGTTCTCGATGATGAACTGCCCCTCGGTGCTCCCCATCTTCACCAGTCCCACTGTCTGCTGCAGATAGCACAGTAGCAGTCCGAGGGCGATGCCTATCACCGCACCGAGTGCCGATATCATCCACCCCTCAAGTTGGAATATTCGGGTTATCTGGCTGTTTGTTGCACCAAGGTTGCGCAGCGTAGCCACATCGTCGCGCTTGTCGATCATCAGCATCGATAGCGTGCCGAAAATGTTGAAGCATGCCACCATGAGTATAAACGTCAGGAACAGATAGGCCAGCAGTTTCTCTATCTGCATCACGCGGAACGTGTCGGGTTGCTGTTCGTAGCGGTCGAGCACGCGGAATTTGTCGCCCGCAATCTTACGCATCTTCTTCTTCACCGTATTCAGCTGCGACGCGTTTTTCAGTTTCAGCTCGAGCGATGTAAGCATGCCTTGCCCCTCAAACAAGTTGCGTGCGAAGTGGATAGATGTGAGCAGATAGTCTTTGTCGTAGCGCGACTGGTTCACCATGAATACCACTCCTGCCGACATCAGCGAATCGACACTGAAGTTCTCGGCGGGGTTCGACATGTTTAGTTGCCCCTCGCGACGGGGGGCGTATATCTTCAGATAACCGTTGTAGCGAGCGTTCATGCCCATATCCTGTGCCAGCATGACGCCGGGGATGGCATAGTGGAGTATGCCTGCATGCAGCTGAAACTGCCCACTGCCGTACAATATGTCATCGACGCTGCACAGTTTGTTGAAGTTGTCTTCGACGCCCTTCACCATCACCGTTGCCTGTCGGTCGCCGTAGATTGCAAGTGCCTGATCCTCATAGCATTCGGTGGCAATATCCACCTCGTCCATATTTCTTATCTCTGTGAGTATGGGGTCGTCGGCAGCAACGCTCTTACCCTCGGTAGCGACAATCTTCAGTTCGGGGTCGAAGTTTGTGAGAAGCGATGCCACCATGTCAGAGAAGCCGTTGAACACACTGAGCACGATTATCAGTGCCATGGTGGCAACGGCAGCGCCCGACACCGAGATTATCGATATCAGGTTTATGATGTTGGTCTTTTTCTTCGAGAAAAGATAACGTCGCGCTATGTAGAACGGGAATCTCACTTCTTCAGCAATTCGTCAATATGATCGATGTAGTCGAGCGAATCGTCGATAAAGAATCTCAGTTCGGGAATTATTCTCACCTGATTGCGAATGCGAGTGCCAAGTTCGTAGCGTATAGTCTTTTCGTTGGCGGTGATGTTGTTTATCATTTCTTCGCCTTTCTCCGATGGGAAGATGCTCAGGTAGGCAGTGCAGATGCTCAGGTCGGGGCTCACACGGCAGCGCGTCACGCTCACCATCACCCCGTGCATCATTCTTGTCTGGCTCTGGAAAATCAGGCTCAGTTCTTTTTGCAACATTCGTGCAATCTTATTCTGTCGTGTCTCTTGCATTGTATTTTTAATGTTTGTAGTTTTCTATTTTTTTCTAATCAGTGTCAGCCCGTCGCGCATGGGCAGTATCACCTTCTCCACTCTTTGGTCGGCAGCCACGTGGTCGTTGAATGCCTTTATACCCATTGTCTGCTGGTCGTGGTCGTAGGTGGGGTCAATCACATGCCCGTCCCACAAGGTGTTGTCGGCAATGATGAATCCGCCGGGGCGCAACACCGACAGCACCATCTCGTAAGTCTCCACGTAGTGACGCTTGTCGCCATCGACGAAAGCCATATCGAACAATATGCCCAGTTGCGGTGCCAGCACATTGGCGTCGCCGATGGTGAAGCAGATTCTATCGCTCACCGCCGACCCTTCTATCCATTTGCGGGCGAAGTCCTCCATCTCGTCGTTGATCTCAAACGTGTACACCTTCGCGCCATCCTCCAATCCCTGTGCCAGACAGATGGCGCTGTAGCCGCTGAAGGTGCCCACCTCGAGCACGTTTTTAGGGCGTATCATTCTCGTCAGCATTGTCAGTAGACGCCCTTGAAGGCATCCGCTGGCCATTCTGCCGTGGATGGTGTGGATGTTTGTGGCGCGCCAGAGGCGGTAGAGATAGTCGCCTTCGGGCGAACTGTGGTCGATGATATATTCCTCCAGCTTACTGTCCATGCTCTTTTATTGCCTCTATTGCCAGTCGGTAGCTGTCCATTCCGAATCCGCAAATCACTCCGATGCATGCCGGCGAAATCATCGACAGACGACGGAACTCTTCGCGTTTGTGAACATTTGAGATGTGCACCTCCACCACCGGCGATGTTATAGATCGGATACAGTCGTGCAGTGCAACACTGGTATGGGTGTAAGCTCCGGCGTTGAGCACGATGCCGTCAGCGCTGAATCCCGCTTCCTGTATGCGGTTGATAAGCTCGCCCTCGACATTGCTCTGATAGTATGATATCTCTATCTCGGGATACCTCTGCCTAAGTGATGTCAGGTAAGTCTCAAATGAGTCGTTGCCGTAGATGTCGGGCTCGCGCTTGCCGAGAAGATTAAGGTTTGGACCATTTACGATAAGTATCTTCATCTGTTGTAAGTTATTTTTTCCGTTGCAAAAATATTATAAAAAGGCTGGTTTTCCAAATATAATCACTTAAAAAGCTAAAAGTCGTTGCATTTTTTGTTTTCACATTTCCATTCGTGAGTTTTATTATCTGATACATGTACCAATGCAATTCATTTTTAGGGTATGAGATATAGTTGACAAATGTTAATTAATTGCACAAATGCACATAGTTTGTGCAATGAGTGTCGCTTTTTTGGGTAAAAAATTTGTATATTAGAATAAAAATTCGTTCCTTTGCAGCCGACTTTGATTTGAAAACTATTTACAAACATTTTAAAATTAGAAAATTATGTCAGAAATTGAAGCAAAAGTTAGAGCGATTATCGTTGATAAACTTGGAGTTGACGACGCTGAAGTAAAGCCAGAGGCAAGTTTCACAAACGACCTTGGTGCAGACTCTCTTGACACCGTAGAGCTTATCATGGAGTTTGAGAAAGAGTTCGGTCTTTCTATTCCAGACGACAAGGCTGAGAAGATTGTCACCGTTGGCGACGCTATCAACTATATCGAAGAGAACGCATAATTGTTTTAATGTTAATAGGTGTTGGGTGTTAGGATTTAGGAAACCGGTGATTGCATCTGCCCTTGGCATGCATGACTATTTCCTGGTTGCTAACACCCAATACGCAATTTATAGCTTTTATCTATGGAACTAAAAAGAGTTGTAGTGACAGGACTTGGTGCCGTTACACCCGTTGGCAATACCCCTCAGGAGACTTGGGAAAATCTGCTTGCAGGAAAGAGCGGCGCAGCGCCTATTACTCAGTGCGATTGTTCCAAATTCAAAACCCATTTTGCATGCGAGGTAAAAGATCTGGATATCAACAAATATCTCGATCGGAAGGAAGCACGCAAGATTGACCGTTATACCCAGCTGGCACTTATCAGCGCTATTCAGGGAATAGAAGATTCTGGTCTTAATCTGGATATCGAAGACAAGACTCGCATCGGAGTGGTATATGGCGTTGGTATTGGAGGTATCAGAACATTCGAGGACGAAGTGGTGTACTACGGACAACATATCGAAGAAGGTCCGAAGTTCAGCCCCTTCTTCATTCCGAAGATGATTGCCGACATCGCATCAGGCCATATCTCAATCCGTTTCGGTCTGCATGGACCAAACTTCACAACCACCTCTGCATGCGCATCGAGCAGTAATGCCGTGGCATCTGCCTTTAACCTGATTCGTTTGGGCAAAGCCAATGTGATGGTCACCGGCGGTTCAGAGTCGCCAATCTGCGCTTGCGGAGTGGGCGGATTCAACGCCATGCACGCTCTCTCAACACGCAACGACGAGCCTGAGAAAGCTTCGCGTCCGTTTAGCGCAAGCCGCGACGGATTCGTAATGGCAGAGGGAGCAGCGTGTCTGATACTCGAGGAACTGGAGCACGCCAAAGCACGTGGAGCGAAGATATATGCCGAAATGGTGGGCGAAGGCGAAAGCGCAGATGCTTTCCACATCACTGCAAGCCATCCCGACGGCCTCGGAGCAATGCTCGTCATGCAGGCTGCACTCGACGATGCTGGGCTGCGTCCCGAAGATATCGACTATATAAATGTGCATGGCACATCGACACACGTCGGCGATATATCTGAGGTGAAAGCCATCAAAGACGTGTTCGGTGAAGCAGCATACAAGCTGAACATCAGCTCTACCAAGTCGATGACTGGCCATATGCTAGGTGCTGCAGGCGCTGCCGAGGCCATGATAAGTGTGCTGGCTGTGAAGAACGACATCGTTCCACCGACAATCAACCACGAAGAGGGCGATGACGATCCGGAAATCGACTACACGCTTAACTTCACTTTCAACAAAGCACAGAAGCGTGAAGTGCGTGCTGCCATCAGCAACACATTCGGTTTTGGCGGGCACAATGCATGCGTAGTCTTTAAGAAGTACAAAGAATAATACCGCACTGCGTGATATAGAAGAATCAGAAATCGGGAAGATAACCGTCGGGGTAATGCTGAGAGACGAATTTTGAAAAGTCTTGTCTCAAGAAGATAGCAACCTGCGCGATTACTCCATCCGACTTCTGATTCTTGTTTTATTATTATTTTCACACACAAATCATTTTACAGATAATGATTTTAAGCAATTTCATTGAAATACTCCGATTCCCTTTCCGCAAGGATAAGGTGTTGCGCAAGGAATTGAAAAAGATACTCGGATTCTACCCCGACAATATTGAGTACTATCGCCTGGCCCTATCACACAAGAGTGCCGTGCGTCGTGCCAGCAATGGCAAGCGCATCAACAACGAGCGGTTGGAGTTTCTTGGCGATGCTATCCTCGATGCCATTGTGGGCGATATAGTGTATGAGCATTTCCCAGGCAAACCTGAGGGATTCCTCACCAACACGCGCAGCAAGCTCGTCAAGCGCGAGACTCTCGGTCAGTTGGCAAAGGAGATGGGGCTCGACAAATTGATAATAGCTGGCAATCAGCATACTGCCCACAACAGCTACATGGGCGGAAATGCCTTTGAAGCCCTTGTAGGTGCCATCTATCTCGACAAGGGTTACTATGCCTGCATGCGGTTTATGAAGAAACGCATACTGAAGCAGATGATCAACATCGACAAGATTGCAAAGAAGGAAACCAACTTCAAGAGCAAACTCTTGGAATGGAGTCAGAAGAATCGCATACGCATCAATTTCAACCTGATAGAGCAGAAAGCCGACGCCGATGCAAGTCCGGTGTTCAAATACGAAGTTGTGCTCGAGGATACGATCAAGGGTGCAACCGGCACTGGTTATTCAAAAAAGGAGAGTCAGCAGGCTGCTGCGAAGGGAACATTGCAGATGCTTCGCCACGACGTTAACCTGCTCGACAGCGTCTTTGCAGCCAAGGCTGACCGCACAAAGATGGAAGAAGAGCCTGTCATGAGTTTGCCCGAGATAGGAGAGGGTAAGCCCGAAGAGGAAGTGCCTGCAAATCCTGAGCGTAAGAAAAAGCCCGAGCCACGGCAGCAGAGGGAAAAGAAGGAGGAGAAAGCCGAAACCGATGAGTTCGATCTCTCCGATATCCGCATGAAGCGTATGTCGCACGAAGACATCATTGCTGCAGCAGAAGAGGCTGCATGGAGCGAGGAATAACCCTGCACAACCTACCACAAACAACAAGTCAGGAACAACCTAATGGCTCGTGAGATGCCACGCTGTTGTTCCTGACTTGTTTTGTATCTGCCTACAGCTATTTCCCGCCGGCGCGTCCCTTGGCGTCTTTACCCACAACGTCCTTTATGTCGTTGATGGTCAGCGTTCCCACAATCGAAATGATTCGCGTTTCACCGTCGCCGGTGCTGAAGAGTCCGAATTCGCTCATTTTGTTTTTCATTTGCTGCATGTAGATTGTAGTCTTCTGTCCATTATCTTTCATGCGCATCAGTTCCTCAAACTTTCCCTCTTTGTAGTAGTCGGTAAAAACTTCGGCAAGTATATTTGCCATCTTTGCATCCTTGCTGCTGAGGATATGCAAGTGATCGATTTTCGACAGCTTGTCGCGTATGAGAAAATCTTCCATTGACTTCACTCCCACTAACTTCGAGCCCAGACCTGAGCCTATAAGGTCGAACATTGCCTTTGAGATATAAACGCTCTCCACGTTTTTGGCGTCTTCGAATTTCTCGAACAAAGTCTCTTGCGCCGACATGCTTACGCATGCCACGGCCATCATCATGATAAATAGAATCCGTTTCATATTATTCCCTTTCTTCTTTTCCTGATATTTTATCTAATCCTTTGTTTATTGCTTCCGAGAATGTTATGAGTGCCCGCTCCGCCTCGCGGTATGCATCTTCGGGGTTGTCGAAGGTGTCTTGCGGTGTTGCCACTGCCAGCGTGCGGTTTTCTCTTATCGTGGCATAGGCGATGGTGAACACTATCGCCATCATTGCGGCAATGCCCGTAATCCATTTCATCGACAGGTGTCGGGCGTTGCGTGACGAGCGCTTCTCCACTTTGTTCCATGAGTCGATTTGTTGCTCCATGCGTCGTTCGATGTCGGCGGCGTCGCTCTCGTCGTACACATCGTTGTCGCTCATTGCCGAGAAGTAAGGAGCATACTCTGCAAGGCGGTCATCCGTCTCTGCCGAGGCAAAGAAGTCTTTTATCCGACGCTCTTCCTCTTCGGTGGTTCGGCCGTCGAAATAGCGGTCAATGAGTGTTTTCAGCGTTTCGTTGTCCATATAGTCATGTTGTTGTGTCATCTCATTTTTTCCGTTAATATCGTTTTCAATGTTTTCCTTGCCCGGCTGATTGTTGTCCGTATGTTTGTCAGCGTCAGTCCTGTCTGCGTTGCTATCTCGTCGTATGTAAGCTCGCACATGTCGCGCAGTGTCACCAGTTCTCTCTGCTGCTCGGGCAGGCTGTCAATCTGTTCTCTCACCATCCGCGCCCTTTCCTGGCGCTCGCAGTCGCTGTGAGGAGTGCTCTCGTCGGTGATGTCGGCGTTGAGCTCAGCTATACCGAGGTGCCGGAGGCGGCGCTTGTCGTAGTATATTCGTCGGAGTGTTATTATCCCATACGCCTCTGTCGACCGCACGTTTCCCAGCTCGCCCCTCTTCATCCAGAGCCTGAGCAGTGTCTCCTGCACCAGGTCTTCGGCGTCGTGTCTGTTGCCTGTCAGCCGGCAGGCAGCCCAGTAGAGCCGTCGCGTGCAGGGAAGGAATGTGCGTTTGAATTCGTCGGCGTTCATCGTTTAGAGTTTTCTGTTATCCAACGGTCGATATCCTTCATCGAGGCGTTGCCCTTTATCTGCGCCAGGAAGCAGTTCTTTCCTGTCGATACCACGAGGCACTCTTTTATGCGGTTGCCCTTCTGCAGGGTGTACACCACTATGCGGTCGCCGTTGTCGTTCACGCGCACCAGCTCGTCGTATCCCTTTGTCCTCAGTTTCTTGGTGTCAACAGCAAAGTCGCACTTCACTCCGTCGGCACAGTCGTCGAGGTCAACCAAATGGATAGAGCGAAACGGCTTCATCATGTCCCTCGCCTCGTCGTCGTGAGAGGCAATCAGTTTCACTATGCCCATCATCATCGAGCCGACGTTCAGGCTCTCGGCACCCTTCTTGTCTTTATACTTGTTCATTATGTCTGTCGCACTCTGTGCAAAGCATCCTGCGCACAGGAGCACCGCCAACATTGCTGTAAATAATCTTTTCATCTTGTCGATTGCTTTTCTACGTTAAACTTCAGTTAATCTGAAAGCGCTTTCATATATACAGACGGGCAGAGGCACTAAAATATTACACCGAAATCAGATATTTTTTCTTCCTTGCCTATTTCAATGCTGTGTTTTGCCATCTCGTATGTTATTTCGAAAATTTTGCTAGCATTTGGAGCCCCTTGATAAGGGGCGGACGTAAGGCAGGGATTTTCTTTTATCAGCAATAAAGAATTTCTGTAATCGAAATTTTGCTAGCAAAATTTTCAATAACTGGGCACTTTATTGCCATTAAAGAGCCTCTTTACTGGAAATTTTGCTAGCAAAATTATCGTCATGCGCTCAGGGCCCTTGCAATAAGGGGCTACGGCGAGGGAAGAGGTTGGTTGTTTTTTCTAAAGAAGAACCGAAGGTCACCGTTTCAAGCGAAGCGAGGAAGGGAAGGTAATGTTAACGTTTCACTTCGGCAATTCAAAAATAAAAATTCTTTTTCTTTTTGCATTGCGCTCAGTTTTTTCGCTTCGCTCAACAAATCGTGCAGTAACTTTAACTGACGTTGAAGTTACGCTGCGTCTCGGCATAAAAAATAAAAATCTTCGACTTTTATTTTGTTCTACCCTCGACTTGCAGTAACTTTGCAGGCGGAAAAGTATATATAATAATTATTAAGGTGTAAATAACAAGTAAATATCTATGTCATACCTTTTTTCTTCAGAGTCGGTTTCTGAGGGGCATCCCGATAAAGTGGCCGATCAAATTAGCGACGCACTGCTCGATCAGTTTCTTGCCTACGACGACAAGGCACGTTGTGCCATCGAGACTTTCGTCACTACCGGACAGGTGGTGATAATGGGTGAGGTGACGTCGGAAGCATATATCGACCTGCAGACAATTGCCCGTCGTACAATAAACAGGATAGGATACACGAAGTCGGAATATCAGTTCGACGGTAACTCGTGCGGCATTCTCTCGGCTATCCACGAGCAGAGTGGCGACATCGGACGTGGTGTTAATCGCGCAGATGAAGATGAGCAAGGTGCCGGCGACCAAGGAATGATGTTCGGATATGCCATCAATGAGACGGAGAACTATATGCCCGTGTCGCTCGACCTGGCTCACCTGATTATGCAAACCCTTGCCGAGATACGCAAGGAGGGGCGTGTGATGACCTACCTGCGGCCCGACGCAAAGAGCCAGGTGACGGTGGAGTATAGCGACGAGGGAGTGCCGCAGCGCATCGATACGATTGTGGTGAGCACGCAGCATGATGAGTTTGCCGCCGACGGACCGATGCTCGAGCAGATTCGCGCAGATGTGATAAACATACTTATGCCTCGGGTAAAGGCGAAGATTCATTCGCAGAAGGTGCTCGACTTGTTTGGCGATGACATAAAATATCATGTCAACCCCACGGGCAAGTTTGTCATTGGTGGTCCTCATGGCGACACAGGGCTCACGGGGCGCAAGATTATCGTCGACACTTACGGAGGCAAGGGAGCGCACGGAGGAGGTGCCTTCTCGGGTAAAGACTCATCGAAGGTTGACCGCTCGGCAGCATATATGGCACGCTACATCGCGAAGAACATGGTGGCAGCTGGCGTGAGCGATGAGATACTCGTGCAAGTGAGCTACGCTATCGGCGTGGCGCGACCGGTGAATATATATGTGAACACTTACGGCAAGAGCCATGTTAACATGAGCGACGGCGACATAGCACGTGTGATAGACAAGATGTTCGATCTGCGCCCGAAGGCAATCGAGCGCATGCTGAAACTTCGCCAGCCGATGTATGTCGAAACAGCTGCTTACGGACACATGGGTAGGAAAAACGAGGTGGTGAAGAAGAAGTTCACGAGTTTCTATCACGAGACCCGTGAGATAGATGTGGAGCTGTTCACCTGGGAAAAACTCGACCGCGTGGATGAGATACGCACAGCCTTTGGATTGGCATAACGCCGCCACTGGCAGACGATATACGCCGTAAGGCAATTCATACTAAGCAATATTTGTTATGGCAAAGAAAGCATTCTACTTTTTTACCTTCTGTATGGTGCAACTTGTGTTTACGGGTTGCACTACGTATAAATTGTTCGGCGACGGACGGTCCGATTATTCGATTGTGGTAGCGTCTGATGCCTCGGAGTCGGAGCAGTATGCTGCCGCTGAGTTGCAGAACTGGATTGAGCAGGTGTCGGGTGCAAAGCTGCCTGTTGTTGATGCCTCTGCAGCAAAGAAAGGCAAACGACTCATTGTAGGATATAACCAGCTGACAGAGAAACTGGTACCTGAGGCTGAAAAGCCTAACGCACGCGACGACTCGTTCACATGGCAGAATGTGGGTAGCGATATTGTTTTCTGGGGTGGTAGCAAGCGTGGCACGCTCTACAGTGTGTACTCCTTCCTCGAGAAAGAGCTCGGATGCCGGTGGTTTTCAAGCACTGCGAGTGTGGCTCCAAAGCGCAGCGAGTGGACTTTCAAACGGCTCTACAACCACGAGAAGCCTGGTATTATCATACGCGACAACTGCGTTTACGACGTGCGCCAGCACCCGGTGTTCTCGGCAAGGATGCGCAACAACTTTATCAGTGTACCAGGATTGAAAGAGGGAACAACCATTACAGGCAGCGCTGAAGGTTATTGGGGTGTGCATGCCATGGGTTATTTCGTGTCGCCGAAAGATTATTATGCCACTCATCCCGAATATTTCAGTCTCATCGACGGCAAGCGCCAGAGCGGATATGCGCAGTTGTGTCTGTCGAATCCCGATGTGTTGAAGATATGTACGGAGAAGATGAGAGACAAGATGCGCAACGAGCCAGATTTCCTGATTTACTCGATGGAGCAGAACGACAATTTCAGCTACTGCCGTTGCGAAAACTGTCAGGCGTTGGCCGACAAGTATGGCGGTCAGTCGGGATTGATGGTGTGGTTTGTCAATCAGGTAGCCGATGGAGTGAAAGATGAATTCCCCGACAAATATGTCGGCACGTTCGCATATCAGTACACCCGCCATGCTCCGAAGAACATCAAGCCCCGCGAGAATGTTGTCATTCGCCTGTGCAGCATCGAGTGCTGCCTGTTGCACGACTACAACGCCTGTGCCGACAACACTCCTTTCGTGGAGGATATGAACGCATGGGCTGCCATTGCACCGCATCTGTACATATGGGACTATGTGACCGACTTCTATCTCTATTGTCTGCCCGTTGCCAATTGGAAGACGATGCAAAGCCACATTCGCGACTACCGCGATGCTCATGCCATCGGAATGTTGGAGGAAGGCGACTATCAGACCAACTCATGCGAGTTCAGGGAAATGAGAGCTTATCTGCTGTCGAAGCTTATGTGGAACCCCGATGCCGATTTTGATTCAATCATCATCGACTTCAGCGACGGCTACTACGGTGCCGCGGGCAAGAAAATACGCGAGTATCTCGAAGTGGAGGATAAGTATCTTCGCCGCGAGGGGATGCACACAGGATGCTTTGCGCGTCCTACACACGAGATGTACTCGCAGGAGTTTATCGACGAAGGTTTCCGAGTGCTTGAAGAGGCAAAGGCTGCAGTGGCTGGTGACGAGGTGCTGACGGCGCGTGTGGAGAAAGAGGAGATGTCGCTCTGCGTGTTGCAGATGGAGATTAATCCGCAACTAGGACTGAAGAACAACGTCGACAAGTTGTTCAAGAGAATCGTAGAACGCGAGGGAATAAGCAAGATGACCGAGTTCCGACCAGAGGTGACAGCAGAGAATTACATTAAGAGTTTCGATAAACTTCGTAGTGAGAACGAAGGCGGACAGGTACAGACTGCTGAATAGCGAGCACCTGACAGATGAATGATATTTAATAGGTAGATGCTGGTAACAGAAGGAATATTCAACGATACCATTCCCGAGATTGCGATTGACGAAAGTCTCGAACAGGTCCCTGAGACGGTGAAGCACGAGAAGCTCACGCCGGCTAAGGTGCTTTCGTGGCTTCCTGACGACGCTACTCCTGCCCAGCAAGACTCAGCCATACAGGCGCACTTCAAACCTGGGGTGATTCATTGGAGCGAATGTCCCGACACACTGCGCCTGCCACTCGACAAGGGCCTCAACGAGACATCTATCACCACGGCGCGGCAGTTTATGCGCGAGTCGTTCTTTGCCCGCGACAGCATCTACGATCCTGAAGTGAAGATGGTGCGATATGGTGTTGCCGGCGATCCCGTGCCATACACCGTCGCAAACGATAATCTTATTACGAGTCTGCTGATAGGATGCTTCATCCTGGCAACATTGGCCTTTGCACGTTCGCGACAGTTTATTGCCCGTCAGGCAAAGAACTTCTTCCGAGCTGCCAACGACCGCTCTACTGTTATCACTGAGACAACGTCGGAACTGCGATTCCAGCTGTTCCTGGTGCTGCAGACCTGTCTGCTCTTCGCAATAATCTACTTCTTCTATCGCCAGAACGACGACACCACTAAGGTGTTTCTTGTGGAACAATACGAGCTGATAGGTATCTACGGGCTCGTCTTGGCGGTATATTTTATTGTGAAAGCTGTTCTCTATTATTTTGTTGATTGGGTGTTCTTCGAAGGCTGGCGAAACGAGCTGTGGATGAAGTCGTATCTCTTCCTCATCTCAGTCGAAGGATTGTTGCTTTTCCCCGCCGTAATGTTACAGGCATATTTCCAATTATCGGTACATGCAACTGTAATCTATGTGCTTACAGTCATCATTATCATAAAAATATTGTCCTTATATCGCTGTTTTGTAATATTTTTGGGACAAAAGTACGGATTATTGCAAATTATTTTGTACTTTTGTGCCCTTGAATTAACACCATTGCTAACGTTGTGGACATTAATGGATAGGATAAGTGAGTTCTTGACTATTAACTATTAGAAAAGATGTTGAAGAAAATATTGGTATCACAGCCCAAGCCAT
Source organism: uncultured Prevotellaceae bacterium (assembly GCA_902783625.1). Lineage (GTDB taxonomy): Bacteria > Bacteroidota > Bacteroidia > Bacteroidales > Bacteroidaceae > Prevotella. The sequence continues at coordinate 18,216 of CACZRN010000005.1, read as the reverse complement.
CGAGCGACAAGTCGCCGTATTATGAATTGGAAAAAGACTATGGAGTGAAATGCGTTTTTCGTCCGTTCTTTAAGGTAGAAGGAGTATCGGCGAAGGAATTTCGCCAGCAGAAAATAAATATTCTTGACTACACTGCCATTGTATTCACCTCGCGACACGCTATCGACCATTTCTTCAATCTGGCAAAAGAACTCAGGATTACCATCCCGGAAGACATGAAGTATTTCTGTATTATCGAGTCGGTGGCTCTCTACATTCAGAAATACGTACAATATCGCAAGCGTAAAGTTTTCTACGGCTCAACGGGCAAGTTCGACGACCTTGTTCCGCTGATGGTGAAGCACAAGACGGAGAAATATCTTGTGCCGATGAGCAGTGTGCACAACGACGACGTGGCAAATATGTTGACAGCAAAGAACCTTAACCACGCCGAGTGTGTGATGTACCGCACCGTGAGCAACGATTTCACCGAAGACGAGATAAAGACTTTCGACTACGACATGCTCATCTTCTTCAGTCCTACCGGAGTGAAAGCTTTGCAGAAAAACTTCCCCAACTTCGTACAGGGCGATATACGTATCGGAGCATTTGGTCCGGCTACAGCAAAGACTGTCGAGGAAGAAGGACTGCGTCTCGACCTGCAGGCACCAACAGAAGAATTCCCTTCAATGACCAGTGCCTTGAAGAATTATCTGAAATCGAACAAAAAATAACAATCCATCAAGCATGCTCGACGGTGCGACTCAAACACTATGCAAGTCGGAACGGCTGAACAGCATGACGTTGATAAGCCGGCTCTTCAACGAACCCGGCAGCCAATCAACAACAATATTCCCCGTCAGGGCAATATACAAGACCGTAGAGCGCACCGACGACAGTCCGGCAGTGAGAGTGCTGATGAGCGTGCCCAAAAGGAAGCTGCATAATGCAGTCGACCGTAACAGGGTGAAGCGACAGCTGCGCGAAGCATACAGAAAGCAAAAGTCGCGCCTCATCGAAGTCCTGAACGAGCACGATGGCGAAGCAATGCTCGTGGCACTGGTGTGGTTAGACGAGGCGGTAAGACCGTCGGATGTGGTAAATCAGTGCGTGGCACGACTGTTGAACAGAATAACCGAAAGCCTATGAAACTGCTTAAAAACATATTGCACATCATTTCAAAGGCTCTGTCATGGTTGTTGCTGTTGCCAATCGTATTCTATCAGAAATTCATCTCGCCATACACCCCACCATCGTGCCGTTTCACTCCCACTTGCTCTGAGTATGCCAAGGAGGCGATAAAGAAACACGGCCCGATAAAAGGTCTGGCACTCGCCATATGGCGCATATTGCGTTGCAATCCCTGGGGAGGATCGGGATACGACCCCGTTCCGTAAGTTTCCTTCATCGAAGGACCCCACAACATATTATAGAACATTTCACAACAATCAGTAATGAAGAAAAACTTTGTAGAAGAACTCCGTTGGCGCGGAATGCTGGCGCAGATAATGCCAGGCACAGAAGAATTGCTGCAGAAAGAAACCGTCTCGGCATATCTCGGCACCGACCCCACAGCCGATTCGCTCCACATCGGACACCTTTGCGGAATAATGATGCTGCGCCACTTGCAGCGCTGCGGACACAAGCCCTATATACTCGTCGGCGGTGCCACGGGAATGATAGGCGATCCATCAGGGAAAAGCCAAGAGCGTAACCTGCTCGACACCGAGACTCTCTATCACAACCAAGAGGCTATAAAGAAGCAGGTGGCAAAGTTCCTCGACTTCGAAGCCACTGATGACACACGCGCAGAGATGGTGAACAACTACGACTGGATGAAGGACTTTACGTTTCTCGACTTTGCCCGCGTGGTCGGCAAGCATATCACCGTCAACTACATGATGGCCAAGGAGAGTGTGCAGCAGCGACTCAACGGCACAGCCCGCGACGGACTGTCGTTCACAGAGTTCACATATCAGCTCCTGCAGGGATACGACTTCCTGCATCTCTATCGCACCTGTGGCGTGAAACTGCAACTTGGCGGCAACGACCAGTGGGGAAATATGACCACTGGTACTGAGCTCATACGCCGCACACTCGGCTCTGAGGCTGAGGCTTTCGCGCTGACATGCCCGCTGATAACAAAAGCCGACGGAAAGAAATTCGGTAAGACAGAGAGCGGCAATGTATGGCTCGACCGCAACCGCACCACTCCATACGCCTTCTATCAGTTCTGGCTCAACGTGAGCGACGACGATGCCGAGCGCTACATAAAGATATTCACATCGCTCGAGCGCGATGTCATCGAAGCGCTTGTTGAAGAGCATCGTCAGGATCTGGGACGCCGTGTGCTGCAGAAGCGACTGGCAGAAGAGGTGACCGTACTGGTACATTCGCAGGAAGACCTCGAAATGGCACAGGAGGCATCGTCGATTCTCTTCGGCAAAGCCACAAAGGAAAGCTTGTTGAAGCTCGATGAGCAGACTCTGCTCGACGTCTTCGCCGGTGTGCCACACTACACACTCCCGAAGGAAGATCTCGGTCGCCCGGCAGTGGAACTCTTCACGAGAGACGACGTCAGCGTGTTCCCATCGCGCGGTGAGATGCGCAAGATGGTGCAAGGAGGTGGAGTATCTCTCAACAAAGAGCGGCTCGAGACATTCGACCGACTCGTCACTACCGACGACCTCATCGACGGCAAGTACCTCCTCGTGCAGCGGGGAAAGAAGAACTATTTCCTCATCACAGTGAAATAAGCACGTCATTCCGAAATAAAAGAGAAGAGGAGGCATCCCACGCAGGGTGCCTCCTCGTTTTTATATCCCTGAACACCAGTTATTGTATATCAGCGAGCATAATTTTATATTTTGCCACACATAAACATCTTTGTTGGCTTTTTATCAAAGGCAACATAATTGTAATTTATTACTCTCTTGTATTGCCTTCAGAAAATTTTGCTAGCAAAATTGTCATTAAAGAGGCCCTTTACCCGCATTAAAGAGGCTTTCTATTCAAAATTTTGCTAGCAAAATTTTTGGTTAGCGTTCCACCCGTTATAAATAAAGGTGTTCCTCAACATTGCAAAATCAATATGATGAAGAGTCTTACACATCCGTGATAGCCTGACGGATGCAACATAAACGATGTCATAACCCCTGCAGAGCAAAGAAGATTCGAGGGCATTTGTTGCCTCTGTTTATCTTCTTTCGACTGGCTGTTAACATAAAAAATGATGTAAAAATTTGGTAGTAGGCTGAAAAACTATTACTTTTGCAGGCGCAAACAAGCGATTGTCCAATGGTGTAATGGTAGCACAACAGGTTTTGGTTCTGTTTGTGGTGGTTCGAATCCGCCTTGGACAACAAAAAAAGGCGACCTTTTTAGGGTCGCCTTTGTCGTTTGTCCGAATTGTAGTTCAGGATTACTTTACAGCATCTGCGAGTTCTGCACCAGCCTTGAACTTAGCAACTTTCTTAGCAGCGATCTTAATCTTTGCCTTTGTTGCAGGGTTGATACCTGTGCGAGCTGGGCGCTTAGCAACTGCGAATGTGCCGAAGCCAACCAACTGTACTTTCTCACCAGCCTTAAGAGCGTCCTTGATAGCGCCTGTTGTTGCGTCCAATGCTTTCTTAGCAGCAGCCTTGCTGATACCAGCCTGAGCTGCAATCTTCTCAACTAATTGTGTCTTGTTCATAATTTTGTTATTTAAAAGATTAATAATAGTTTTATCTGCAAATTTCTTCGCAAATATAGCGCAAACATTTTATAAATCAAACATTTTTAAAGAAAAAATGCATGTTTTTCTCAAAAAAAACTTCAAAAAGGGCTTTTCGGTGTGTTTTAATCGATATTTTTCGTAATTTTGCGGTCGTCAATAAGTTACAAACGAAAAAGTTACAACTATGTTTACTATGCCAAAGGTTACAAAAAATTTGCTTATACTGAATGTGTTGGCATTTGTTGCAATGATAGTGATGGGTGCCACAAGGGGCGGTGCCGACCTTAACAATATCTTTGGGTTGCATTTCTTCATGGCATCGGATTTCCATATATGGCAGTTGCTGACCTACATGTTCATGCATGCCAACATCGAGCATATATTCTTTAATATGTTCGCGCTGTGGATGTTTGGCCGCATAGTGGAGAGTCAGTGGGGCGAGAGGAAGTTTCTGTTCTACTATCTTGCCTGCGGTGTGGGAGCCGGACTGATGCAGGAGCTTGTGCAGTATATGTGGCTGTCGTCCCAGCTTGGCAACCTGTCGGCAATACCGGCAGCAGTGTTTAACCCATATACCACCGTCGGTGCGTCGGGTGCAGTGTATGGCATACTGCTGGCATTCGGAATGATATTCCCTGAGGAGAGGATTTTCATCTTCCCCCTGCCAATACCCATCAAGGCTAAGTGGTTTGTGTGCATATACGCAGCCATCGAGCTGTTCTCGGCAATGGCAACGCCAGGCGACAATGTTGCTCACTTCGCACATCTCGGAGGTATGCTCTTCGGATATCTGCTCATACGCTATTGGCGACGCCATCCCAACAGCTATTACAACACTGCCGACAGCGATGCTTTCTTCGAGAATATGCGTCGCCGGTGGGAGAATCGCAATGTGAAGTCGGGAACAGGGCAACAGTCTGATACTCAACGCGAAACCGACTGGGAATACAATGCCCGCAAGAAGCATGAGCAGGAGGAGATAGATGCCATTCTCGACAAGATTCGCAAAAGCGGATACGACAGTCTGACACGCGAAGAAAAACAGCGGTTGTTTGACAGGAAAAACAATAACTAACAGGGAGCGTTCGCAGTGATTATAAAGAAGATACGCAAGGTTGTCGTTGGTGTACTGATTGGTGCCAACGTGGCGACCATCTTGTTAATGCTCGTTGTGGGCTATGCCGGTAGGGTGAGTCCCATCAGCTATCCGCTGCTGTCGAACATGTCGATGCTGTTTCCTATCTTCTTGATTATCAATTTCTTCTTCCTCGTAGTGTGGGCATTCATCAAGTTGCGCTATGTGCTGCTGCCTTTAATCGGTTTTGCCATCTGCTACGGACCGGTAAGAACCTATATGCCAATCAATTTCGAGAGTAACGTGCCCGAGGATGCGATAAAGGTGATGAGCTACAATGTGTGGTACTTCGGGCGCGATGCCGAGTTTGAGACATCGATGAAGGTGCCTGCGTATATCGCAGAAGAAAATGCCGATATTGTCTGCTTGCAGGAAACTGACTCGCGTCAGGCCATACAGGCTGGTGTGGCAGAGCGTCTCGACGGGCTCTATCCCCATCGCGATACCATCCACTCGGTGGGTGTGGGTGATGTGCTGGCGTTATATAGCAAGTATCCTATAATAAAAAAAGAACGCATCGGCTATGGTGAGTCACGCCGTTCGGCAGTGGCATATCATCTCGATTTGGGCACCGACACACTCATTGTGCTGAATGCACATTTCCAGGTCAGCGGCCTGAGCAGCGAAGACCGTAAGTTACTGAAAAACATTGTTGAAGGCGAGGTGAAGCGCGAAGACGCAAGTGCCGGCTCGAAGCAGGTGTTCGGCAAGCTGGCACAGGCAGCAAAGAAGCGCGCTCCACAGGCAAAAGCTCTTGCAAAATTTATTGAGAATCATAAAGGCAACTCGATTGTTGTGTGCGGCGACTTCAACGATACTCCGCTCTCCTATGCACACCGGCAGGTAGCGAAAGGCATGAAAGACTGCTTCGTGGAGAGTGGAAACGGGTTCGGTTTTTCATATAACAGAGGGGGGATGTATGTGAGAATCGACAATATACTCTGCTCCGAAGATATCACCCCATATGCATGCAAAGTTGACAAGAAAATCGACATCAGCGACCATTATCCCATTAAATGCTACATAAAAATCAGGTGAAAACCTTAAAAAATCAATAAATAAGGCTCATAAATTTTCCCTAATAATAAAAAATAACTATCTTTGCACGCTATAAAGTTTTTGAAATCATAATTCAAAGTAAAAATAAAAAATGCAAAACAAAGGAATTGTAATTGTAACTGCAGTCTTACTGACACTTGCAAGCATCTTCTATCTGTCGTTCTCGGCAGCAACAAGCTACTTCGACAAGCAGGCTGCAAAGATTGAAGATCCAATCAAGCAGCAGGACTACAAAGACTCAGTTAAGTATTTGGGAATCTACTCTTATCAGAAGTGTCTCGAGACTCAGATCGGTCTTGGCCTCGACCTTAAGGGTGGTATGAATGTTATTCTGGAAATCTCTGTTCCAGACGTGTTGGACATATTGGCAGATCACAAGACCGACCCTGCATACGTGAAATCCATGCAAGAGGCCAAGGTAGAGGAAGAAAGCAGCCAGAGCGACTTCATCTCGCTCTTTATCAAGGCTTTCCACAAGAATGCCCCTGGCCGTAATCTCGCTGAGATATTTGCTACACAGCAGCTTCAGGGCAAGGTTTCGCCACAGAGCACCGACAGTGAGGTGGAGAAAGTGCTTCGCGAGGAAGTGCAGTCGGCCATCGACAACTCGTTCAATGTGGTGCGCACACGTATCGACAAGTTCGGTGTCGTACAGCCAAACATCCAGAAACTGGAAGGACAGCAGGGACGTATCATGGTTGAAATGCCAGGTATCCGTGAGCCGGAGCGTATGCGTAACCTCTTGCAGAGCAGCGCAAACCTCGAGTTCTGGGAGACATACAATGCCGAAGAAATCATTCCATATCTGACTCAGCTCAACCAGCGTGCAGCCAATGAGCTGTCAAACGAGCAGGCACCTGCTGAGGCAGAAAAGGCAGCTGAGGCTGATACCACCAAGGTGAAAGCAGCTGAAGAGACAAAGGCTGAGCCTACCTTCAAAATCAAGGAAGAGGGCAACGACGCCGGTGTGGCAGAGAAGAGTGGCGAGCAGACAGAAGCTCAGAAGAAAGCCAATCCGCTCTACTCAATCTTCCAGCCCACAGGACGTGGCTCGCTCGCACTCGTTGGTTATGCTAATGTACGCGACACAGCCGATGTTAATAAGGTGATATATTCAGAGCTTGCAAAGCAAGTGCTGCCTTCCGACCTGAAACTTCTGTGGAGTGCAAAGCCAGAGGACGGACTGAATGCCAAGAACATCTTCGGACTCTATGCCCTGAAGGTGACCAATCCTAACGGCCGTGCTCCGCTCGAGGGCGACGTTATCACATCTGCAAAAGACCAGTTCAACCAGCTCTCAGGTGCTCCTGAGGTGTCGATGTCGATGAACACCGAAGGTGCTCGTCGCTGGGCACAGCTGACAAAAGCCAACGTACAGAAGGCCATCGCTATCGTACTCGACGGCGTTGTTTATTCTGCACCACGTGTACAGAACGAGATCGACGGTGGACAGTCGCAGATTACAGGTAACTTCACAATCGAGGATACCAAAGACCTTGCCAACACTCTCGTGTCTGGTCGTATGCCAGCTCCGGCTCGCATCGTGCAGGCAGAGGTTGTGGGTCCAAGCCTTGGCGCACAGTCTATCAAGCAGGGTATTTGGTCGTTCATCATCGCTTTCGTGCTGTTGATGATCTACATGGTCATGATGTACGGATTTATCCCTGGCATGATGGCCAACTGCGCACTTATCGTGAACCTGTTCTTCACGCTCGGTATTCTTACCTCATTCCAAGCAGCTCTGACGATGTCGGGACTTGCGGGTATGGTACTTTCATTGGGTACCGCCGTCGACGCCAATGTGCTTATCTATGAGCGCATAAAGGAAGAGATGCGCAGTGGTAAGGGTATCAAGCAAGCAGTGAAGGCAGGATACGACAATGCATTCTCGGCAATCTTCGACTCTAACTTGACGAGTATCATCACAGGTGTTATCCTGCTTTACTTCGGTACAGGTCCGGTGAAGGGATTTGCCACAACATGGATCATCGGTATCATCTGCTCGTTCTTCACAGCAGTGTTCCTCACACGTCTTGTTTACGAGAACCGTATGAACAAAGACAAGTGGCTGAACCTGAAGTTCTACACTCCTATCTCGAAGAACCTCATGCAGGGACTCCACTTCCCATTCATGTCGTTCTACAAGAAGACTTTCGTCGTTGTTGTTTTGGCAGCAATCGTATTCATCGCCAGCTTCTTCCTTCGTGGACTGAGCCGCAGTATCGACTTCACTGGTGGCCGCAACTATGTTGTACAGTTCGAGAAGGCTGTTGAGCCAGAGCAGGTTCGTGAAATCCTTGCAACGGCATTCCCAGAGAGCAACAACTCTGCAATCTCTATCGGTACCGACGGAAAGACCATCCGTATCTCTACCAACTACAAGATTGAGAGCAACTCTCCAACTACCGACGACGAGACAGAAACCATCCTCTACAATGCACTGAAGAAGGCTAATCTCGTGTCGCAGGCTGATGTTGAGCAGTTCAAGAACCCGGATGTACGTCAGGGCGGTTCGATTATCAGTTCTACAAAGGTGGGCCCATCGGTGGCTAAAGACATCACCTATGGCGCTATCTACAGTGTGCTGATTGCATTGGTGGGTATCTTCCTGTATATCCTCTTCCGCTTCCGCAACGTTGCATTCTCTGTCGGTTCTGTTGTTGCTCTGGCAGTGGATACCCTCGTTGTGCTCGGACTCTACTCGCTGCTTTGGGGCATTGTGCCGTTCTCACTCGAGATCGACCAGACGTTCATCGGCGCTATCCTTACGGTGATAGGTTATTCTATCAACGACAAGGTGGTGGTGTTCGACCGTATTCGTGAGAATCTGAAGCTTCATCCGAAGCAGGATCCGCAGAAGGTATTCGACGACAGTGTCAACCAGACTCTGGCACGTACAATCAACACCTCTGTATCAACGCTCATCGTGCTGTTGTGTATCTTCTTCCTTGGTGGAGCAAGCATCCGCAGCTTCGCATTCGCAATGATACTCGGTGTTGTATTCGGTACACTTTCTTCAATCTTCATCGCTTCGCCGGTGGCATTCCTCGTGCGCGGCAGAAGAATCAAGGAAGAACCCGCAGCGAAAGCATAAACAGCCGACGCTTAGCATTACATGCCGCATCCTCACACTGTGAGCGATGCGGCATTTTTTTATAACCCCGTTTTCGACATTAGTTTAAAGAATTGTAAAATTATAGTGTAAGATGATTGTCTTATAGATGTTTTTTGTACTTTTGTCATCAGATAAATCAATCCATAAGAATATGAAAAAAAGAATAGTTTTGTCGGCAATGTTCATGGCTGCAGTTGCCATCGTTGCCAATGCTCAGGAGAAGAAATACCCTGAGCAGATGCCTATGAAACCACAGATGTCTGAGTATTGGACTCCGCAGCCTAAGATTGTCACTCCTGGCGATCAGAAGACTTCGAGTGCCCCGAGCGATGCCATCGTACTCTTCGACGGCAAAGACCTCTCTGCTTGGGAGCAGACTAACGGCGAGCCTGCCGGATGGACAGTGAAGAACGGTGTGATGACCGTGAACAAGCAGAAAGGCGACATCCGCACTAAGCAAGAGTTTGGTAGTTATCAGCTCCACCTGGAGTGGATGGTTCCGAAAGGCATCACCGGCGAGAGTCAGTCGCGTGGCAATAGTGGCGTGTACATGCAGGGAAAGTATGAGGTGCAGATTCTCGACTGCTACGAGAACGAGACTTACGTCAACGGAATGACGGGCTCCATCTACAAGCAGTATCCTCCCCTCGTGAACGCTATGCGCAAGCCTGGCGAGTGGAACGTGTACGACATTATCTACAACGCCCCCGTGTTCAACGCTAACGGCTCATATAAGGTGCGCCCGACTGTAACTGTAATACAAAATGGTGTTGTGCTGCAGAACAATGTTGAGATACTCGGCACCACCGAATACATTGGCTTCCCGCGTGTGCAACCTCACGGCGACGGCCCAATCATTCTGCAGAGTCACGGCGACCCAAGCGAGCCGATAAGCTTCCGCAACATCTGGATTCGCCCGCTCTAAACAATAAAAATACGCTGGTTGAAAATCAATAATCGATGGTTTTCATCGCACGTAAATAATCCCAAATCGGCATAACGACCGATTTGGGATTATTCTTTTCCGCCGTTCTCTCTATCTTCCGCCGCGCCTTTCTGCATCGCCTTTCCAGAAAGGGAAATACGCGAGACGAAAATTTTGCTAGCAAAATTTCGAATAGAAGGGCTCTTTAATGTCAATAGAAAGCCTCTTTAATGAAAATTTTGCTAGCAAAATTATTCGTGAGGTTATTTTGAGTGGCAAAAAACAACCCGCCTCAGCACCTGAAGCGGGTTGTACTGTCTCGTTTATGCCTGTTTGTTGACGACGATATCCCTTCTGCGCAGTAGGGTAGAGGTTATTCGTTCGTTGGGCTTTGCATGTTTTCTTTCTCTGCCGATGCCTTTATGCGGAAGTGGTCGAAACCCTCGCCATAGACACCGATGACGGCGCTCTGCGAGACGAAGGCATTGGGGTCTATCTGGCTGATGAGCTGGAATATGTGTTCGCTCTGACTCTTGCGCGCCAGCACAAAGAGCATCTTCACTTCCTTGCCGCTGTAGAATCCGTGTCCGTCGATGACGGTACAGCCGCGCCGGGCGTTCTGGTTGATGTTGCGACCGATTTCTTCGTATTTGTCGGAGATGATGAAGAACTGCACCGAGCGTCGCATTGAGTTCACCACCTGATCGACACAATACGACACGATGAACAGCTCGACGTAGCCGTACATCACCCTCTCCCAGCTCTTCAGCACGAAGTAGCTGCACGATATTATCACTACATCGCAGAGCATGATGACACGTCCGAGCGAGATGTCGCGATATTTGTTTATTATGGCAGCAATGATGTCTGTTCCGCCTGTGCTTCCTCCTGCCGACAATCCCATGCCGACACCCATTCCGCAGAAGATGGAACCGATGACAGTGACCATGAACGGCTCGTCGTGAAGGAATTGCATATCGCCCACCAATCCCTGCGATATGCTCACCATCAGCGTGAGCGTAGTCACAGCATAGATGGTTTTTATGCAGAATTTCAGTCCGAGCAGTCGCAGGGCGAATATCATCAGCACGGCATTGATAGAGAAGTAGCTCACGTTGACGGGTATTCCTGTTCCCCAATAAATGATGTTTGCGATACCCGACACGCCTCCGGTGGTGATGTTGTTTGGCAACAGCATCACGGTCCATCCTATGCAATAGAAGAACATGCCCACGGTGATGAAGGCATAGTCGCGCACCTCTTTCATCACTGAGCGTTTGCCGGGATTCTTCATTCTAAAGTTTCTCATTGCTTCGATGTAGTCAATACTTAAATTGTTTTGCGATGCAAAGTTAGTCAAAGGTTAGTGTAGGGCAAAGCAAATAAGGATATTTTTTTACATAATAGTTTCCAACAAAGAGGCATTTTTAATCTACGGATTTCACTCTTTGGTCACTGAAATCCGTAAAAAGGTAGCAAAAAGTGGCAAAATTTGGGTAAAAATGCAAAAAAAAAGTAATTTGTAAACTAATCTAATACAAAATTTTTTTGATGATTGCAGAATACTTATTAAGTTTGCACTCGAATACGGCATCAGCAATCAATTAATCATCCGTTAGAGGAAAATATGCAAAGTATAGGTAGTCTGATCAAAGAAAAGCTTCTGGAACGAAACAAGACAGTAGTCTGGTTTAGTAAAGAATTAGGATGTAGCAGAACGAATGTCTATAAGATATTCGAACGTACGTCCGTCGATACTGACGACCTGTGTCGCATTTCTTTAATACTCGGATACGACTTCTTCAAAATCTATTCAGAAGAGCTGAGCCGTCAGCTAAAGAAAAACAAGGGTTAATAATTTAGTAGAAAGATTAAGTGCTTTCATTAGTACTGAGAAATAGATACCATATGTGATATATGGTGTCTATTTTTGTTGTATGTGCATTTTGGTCGCAAATAACTGTCTCCGACCTCCTCAATGGCACGTATCATGTTCATTTTCACTATGTTTTTCGCAAAAAGTGACAATTTTAGCCTCTGTTCTCATCTTTGTTTATTACCTTTGCAGGCGATTATCGGGAAATAGGCTCGATATCCAACCAGAACATCACTACAGAATCAGTTACAGAAATGAAAGATATTTGCTGCATAGGGCACATCACACGCGACAGGATTATCACTCCACGGCAGACCGTTTACATGTCGGGAGGCACGTCGTTCTATTTCGCCTATGCTTTCTCACATCTGCCCAAGGAAGTGTCGTTCCAACTTGTCACCAAGGTGGGTAGCGATAGTATGCAGGCCATCAGCGACATGCAGCGCGCAGGCATCGACGTGGTTGTCTATCCAAGCAATGAGACCGTGTTCTTCGAAAACAAGTATGGTGCGAACCAGAACGAGCGCACACAGCGCGTGCTTGCCAAGGCCGACCCGTTTACCATATCCGAGATGGAGGGCATCGATGCCAAGATTTTCCATCTGGGCACTCTTCTTGCCGACGACATATCGGTCGACGTGGTGAAGATGTTGTCGCAGAAAGCACGCATATCAATCGATGCACAAGGCTATCTCCGCGAGGTGCGCGGCGAGAATGTCTATGCCACCGACTGGCGCGACAAGCTGAGCATTCTCTCCTTCTGCGACATACTGAAAGTCAATGAGCAAGAGATGCTTGCCATTACAGGCTACAATAATCCTCACGAGGCTGCTCGCCAGTTGGCGGAGTGGGGCGTGAAGGAGGTGCTCGTGACGCTTGGCAGCGAAGGTTCGATAATCCTTTCCGAAGGCCAGTTCTACGACATTCCCGCCTATGAGCCGCGACGTATCGCCGATGCCACAGGGTGCGGCGACACCTATTCGGCGGGATATCTCTATTGTCGTTCGTTGGGCGAAGGATTCAGCGAGGCCGGCAAGTTCGCAGCGGCGATGTGCACGCTGAAATTGGAGCATAGCGGTCCGTTTGATAGGACGGTTGATGAGGTCGAGGCAATTATTTCTGCGAAGTAATTTCGAATTGACATAAACAGACATGGGCGCGACAGATAGTCGCGCCCATGTTGTTTCTATATGCGGCGATGTTAATATTCTATTTCAATTTTCAGACTGTCATAAAACTTGTCGATTACGTCGATCATCTCGTCGGGAAGAAGTTGTAACCCCTTTTCAATCAACTCATCGGGGATGTCGTAGTATGCCTCGGCGATTGATCCGCATATTGCAGCCTTCGTATCAGTATCCCCGTCGGCCATTACCGCATTGCGGATGGCGGTCTCGAAGTTGTGGCTCTCAAGGAAACAGCGTATAGCCCAGGGTACAGTCTCCTGACATGTGCTGTCGAAATGTCCTAACGATCCGATGCGCATGATGTCTTTAAGTGGTGGCAACTCGTATCCAAAGCCGCGTTTGACGGAACTTTCCACTTCGTCTTTTGTTATGCGGCACGTGCGCAACCAATATATTAGCGATGCCACGCACTGCGCACCTTTTATCCCTTCGTGGTGGCAGTGGCTTACTTCGGCACTCTGCTTTGCCTGGTCTTTCACCTCGTCGTATTCGTGGAACAGCCATCCCACTGGGCTGACTCTCATTGCCGCACCATTGCCGAAAGAGGCATGTGGCAGGGCGTTCTCCTGATGGAACCACTGGTAGAACATTCTGCCGTAGCCGCCCATAGGGTTAGGATAGCGGCGACACCAATAGAGCAAAGAGTCGCGATACGACTTGCCGTTCAGAATGGCATCGGCAATAGCTATCGTACATATAGTATCGTCGGTAAATGAACATTCGTCGGTGATAAGTTCGAAGTCCTCCTTAGGTGCTGGTCCGAACTCAAAGCGTGAGCCTATTATGTCGCCAATGATTGCTCCGAGCATGGTAATTTAGGAAGTTAAAATGTTGTACCCCCACCGAGAATCGAACTCGGATCAAAGGTTTAGGAAACCTCCGTTCTATCCATTTAACTATAGGGGCAGCCCTGCGGCAAGGTATTCATAAAACCATATAGCCGCTATTATCGTTTGCAAAGTTACTAAAAACCGAGAGCAGAACAAAAGAAATATGTTTCTTTTTTATGCCGAGGTGAGATAACTTCTTCATTAATAAATGATGTAAAAGTTACTAAAAACCGAGAGCAGAACAAAAGAAATATGTCTCTTTTTTGCTGCTTGGCACGCGCAACTTTTTCTTTATTACTTCAGTCGGCTGGCTTTCACTCCTTCGAATGTAATCTTCACTGGAGTGATTAGTCCGTCCTTGTCGAAGGTGAGTCGGTCGATGCAGGTCACTCGATGGTTGTGGTGTGTCTCGCTTAGTGGACGGCGGTGGTAGATGATGTAATACTCATCGTCGCCTTTGCCTTTTATCACAGAGTGATGGCCCGCTCCTGTTGCCACCTCCGGATCCTGCTGCAGTATCTTTCCGATGCGTTTGAATGGGCCGAAGGGCGAGTCACTGATAGCATATGCAACGCAGTAATTCGGTCCGCCCCAGCCTCCTTCCGACCACATGAAGTAATACTTACCTCCGCGCTTGAGCATGAACGGTCCCTCCACATAGTTCTCGGGAGTTATCTCTTTATAGCTCACACCGTCGTCGAAGGGTATCACCCGTCGGAAATCATTGCTCAGGCGCACTACGTTGCAGTGTCCCCAGCCGCCATAGTACATATAATATTGCCCGTCATCATCGCGGAAAACATACTGATCTATCGGCTGTGCGCCGTTTATGACGTGATTTATGAGTGGCCGTCCGATGGCATCCTTATATGGCCCTTCGGGCTTGTCGCTCACGGCAACACCAATTCCTCCCACTTCACCCTCATGCATGTCGTTGGCTCCGAAGAATAGGTAGTATTTGCCGTTGGTATGAATCACCGACGGTGCCCACATGGCGCGGCGTGCCCATCTGATGTCGGCAGCCTGCAGCACATAAGGATGTTTCGTCCATGTGACAAGGTCGTACGACGAGAAGGCGTCGAAGTGGAGCTGCTTGTCGTATTCGTCGGAATAGGTGGGGAATACCCAGTACTGGTCGTCGTAGACAATAGCTTCGGGGTCGGCATACCATCCTTCGAAAATAGGGTTGCCGCTGGTCTTCTTCTTGCTTTGAGCACTGGTGCCGATAGTGACAACCGCCAGCAGAAGCGAGGTAAGGAGTATCTTTTTCATGTAAGTGAAATAATTAGTTTTAGTTTTTTATGTTAAAAACATGTATTACTATCTTTGCAAAGTTACGAAATATGTTATAAAAACAACAAGGAAACATCGTTTTTTTGTCTGACATGTGGCTGAGCCTGACTGTGTTATTCAGTCGCCGTCAGCCTGTCTATCGACTCTTTAAGGTGCCTTTCTTTGTGAGGGCGATCGTATCGCGCGTCGTTTATCTTCAGTTTTATATTCTCGTTCCACCAAATTATCCTGCCCAATGCGTTTTTCATCTCTTGACGCACCCATCGCTTATCGTAGAACATTGCCACTCCGTGCGTATCGCCGACATAGGTGTGGAACATAAACGGCACCTGCATCTCCTCGAGTTGCGGTATGTAGCGTGCCGGGCCAAAGGTAGAGAACTTCCCGTCGGCGACAGTGTCAAAATCGTAAGGCACCATCTCGTCGGATGTTCCGTGGAAAACAATATACGCACATGGGCGTCGTTTCCACGTGAGTTGCGTGCAGTCGGTCACCCAGATGCCTCCGGCGCATGGGATTATCGCCCTATAATTGAAGCCCTTTGGAAGCCTTGACGTAGCCAGTGGATGATCGTTGCAAATCAGATATTCGGCTGTGGCACTATTGATGGCACCGGCACTGCATCCGCACAACACCACTATACTGGTGTCGGCACCCCATTTCTCGGCATTGTCGATTACGAATGCCGTGGCGTCGAACAAATCTTCGATACCCATCTGTATGGCAGTGGCATACGCTTCGCAGAAGTTGCTTTTATCGAGTTTCACGCCCGAGTCCTTCAGATTGCGAATGTGAAGACGATAGTCGATACCGATGGCAATGTATCCCTCTTCGGCGAAGTCGGTTAGCAGCGCATGACCAGCTTGGCGATGACCACCCTCCCAACCACCGCCAAACGAGAAGATGAACACAGGTTTCTTCTCAAAGGTGTGGTTCGACGGGTCGTTATACACATCGAGTGTCAGTTTCTGACCGTCTTTCTCAGTATAGACATAGTTCCTGATAGTCACCCCTTCCGCCACTGCCATGCACTTCAGCGATACCAGCAGGCAAAGGATGAGAGCATTTAGAAATTTTCTTTTCATGTTGGTAAGTATTTAGTTATCAATTTTCTTTCAGTGATGCCACATATTCGTATAGCTTTCGATAGAACTTGTGCGATGCCAGTGTGTGCTCGTCGCCCAGGATAATCAGTTTCATCCTTGCCCGCGTGATGGCCACGTTCATTCGTCGGAGGTCGCTAAGGAATCCTATCTGCCCATCGTCGTTAGAGCGCACCATCGATATGATGATTATGTCGCGCTCCTGTCCTTGGAATCCATCTACGGTGTTCACACTGATGAGACTACGATAGGGTTTCAGTGTGGAGTCTTTCTTTATCATCCGGCGGAGCAGTTGCACCTGTGCCCGATAGGGAGATATTATCCCCACGTCTATCTGCTCGTCGAGTATCCGTTGCTTGCCTATTTTGGCGAAATACTGCTTCAGTGTGTCAATGGTCAGTTCGGCCTCCTTGCGGTTTATGCGCCCGAAACTCTCGCCTATAAACTCCTCGCCGATGCCCTCGGGTGTGGCTATCCATTCCATCGGAGTGTCGTAGTCGAGTATTCCGCGGTGCTTCACTTGCGGAGCAGAAATCACCTTTCCCTCATAGAACCAGTCTGACGAGAACCGCATTATTGTCTCGTTCATTCGATATTGCACCTGCAGCAGCGTCACCACTTCGGGCTTGTTTTCCACAATGCGCTCCATGAGTGTTTTTCCGAGTCCTGCCTTCAGTGCAGGCAGACTTTTTATTGTTGGAGGCAACTGACAGTGATCGCCTGCCAGTATCACTCTCGATGCCCGTCGGATAGGTATCCAGCAAGCTGCCTCGAGTGCCTGTGCCGCCTCGTCGATGAAGAGAGTGGCAAATTTCTGTCCGTCGAGCAGGTGGTTGGCAGCTCCCACGAGAGTGCTGGCAATGACACGTGCCTGGCCGAAGAGGTCGGCGTTTATGCGAATCTCGAGCTCGGTGGCGCGTCCCTTCAGGCTCTCCATTTTCTGGTGAAACCTGTTGTCGCGGCTCTTCTTATGGCTCCTCATCTCGCGTATCGTCTTCCTTATTGCCCACAGCTGGGCATAGTCGGGATGATCTTCAAACCGTCTTTCGTAGGTGAACGAGAGCATCTTGTCGTTCACTCGTGTGGGGTTGCCGATGCGCAGCACGTTGATGCCGCGATCGACAAGCTTCTCCGATATCCAGTCGACAGCCATATTGCTCTGTGCACATACCAACACTTGGCTCTCTCGGCGCAGTGTCTCGTGTATTGCCTCCACTAGTGTGGTCGTCTTCCCTGTGCCTGGCGGTCCATGCACCACAGCCACGTCTTTCGATCGCAGTACCTCGTTGACAGCCTTTTCCTGCGTGGGATTCAGCCACGGGAATTTCATCGAATCGAATCGGAACGTTGCGGCATGCGCGTTTGAGTAAAACAGGTCGCGAAGGTAAGCCATTCGGTTGTTCTTGGCGTTCATCACACGGTCGAGAGCATCGAACATGGTCTTGTATGATGTCTCGTCGAAGAAGAGCTGCACGCCCACGCTTTGATCTGTGGTCTGCATCTCGAGCAGAGGGGCAGAGTCGGGCACGGTGACCACCATGCGGTCGCCGTCAACGTAGCTCACTTGCCCCGTAAACTGGAAGTATTGTATCTGTCGGTGGTGCTCACTGTCGGCTGTCGGTTTGTTTTCAGATGCATTGCTTCGGTATTGCCCTTCGCTCGATTTCAAGGCAATGTTCGACTTAAAGAAAATCACCTGTTTGCCGAACTCGAAGTTATGTTCGATATCGGCATCGGTGGTGCGATATACTTCTATCGCCAGTTGGTTGAGCGAGTTGTAATAACTTTTGCCCACCTTGAGCGGAAACCATGCATCGCCACGCTTCACTTTCCGCTCCAATCCCGTCATTTCGGTCTGTCGGCGGAAGGCATCCTTTTCGGCATAATACTCTATCTCGAGCAGCATGCGTTGTCGGCGCAGTTCAAGTATGGGCGATGTGTGGCTCATTGTCTTTTGCAAAGGTAGTGCAAGTCGAGAGCAGAACAAAATAAAAAC
>CACZRN010000004.1 GCA_902783625.1 uncultured Prevotellaceae bacterium | reverse complement strand
CCATATCCCATTTCGTTGCCCAACGACCAGAACCTCACTCCGTAGGGTTCCACATGTCCTCGCTCTGCTCTCATCTTTCCATATTCGCTGTCAGCACTTCCGTTGCAATACTCTACCCATTGTCTACTCTCCTCTGGCGTGCACCATGCAAGGTTTATAGTAATCATCGGTTCGGCTCCCACCTCTCTGCAGAGGGCGATGAAGTCGTCGGTATTTATCTCATGGTAGTCGTATCCGTCGGTATATGGCTGTGTCTCAATCTCGGTAGCTGCCTGTAGCGGACCGCGTTGGTCGGCAGGCAGCAGACCGTCTTTCCATCGGTATTCGCCGGCAAAGTTTCCGCCAGGCCAGCGTAGCAGCCGTGGGCCGATTGCCTTCAACTGCTCCACAACGTCGCTTCTCATCCCGTGGAAGTTCTCCTTTGGCATCATCGACAGTGCTCCGAAACTCACCTCAGCCCTTTCCTTGAAGGTGAATCTCACGCATCCCTCATTGTCATCAGCCGATGGCGACATTTCCATTTCGCTGACAGTCCAGTCGTTGTCAGGGCTCAATGTGAATGTTTTTGTGTCATATATCTTAAAACCATTCCTGTCTGTAAGTTCCACATTCAGTGTCACCGGAGCCGATACCTTCGTAACCATTCTCACTTCATACACCTTACCGCTCTTCAATGCTAAGTCCTTCTGGGCTATTCCAGCCTGTTGCCCCTCTGTCAGGTTCGCCACTATCTGTGCATTCAGTTCGTTTCCGCGGTGCATGTTCTCCTGACCGATATGCTTCGTGTAGCGGTTTTGGCTATCCATCATAAACAGCACCTTCTCGCCAATCCCCTTCCAATGCGCTGCCACGCCACGGTTGCGTGATGGTTTACCTGCAAACTTCCTGTTCTTCAGCATCTGGGCACTCAGTCCTCCGTTTACGGCAGCGCGTGTGTGTTCAAGGTTATGGCCAAACACATAAGGCGAGAAATCCTCGGCTGAGGTAATGTCTATTTGTTGTGCACATACGTTAAGCAGGCACATGGAAGCCATAATCAGAGTTAAAAATCTTTTCATAGTATCGTGTCAATATTGAATACGCTTGATGTTTAGATACTTGGTAGTAATCGTTACAAAGTTCGTAATAATTCTTGACATCTGCAAGTATTATTCACGAAAAATCTTCGCGTTAGTTATACTGAAAGTCATGTCTTTGCCGTTATAGATTGTGGAGAGTAGATATTCGCCATTAAAAAAAATCAATCATTATAAATATGAATATGAAGAAAACCACGCATTTACCATTCATTGCCACAGCCTTTTTGCTTTGTGGCCTTTGCATCGCAGGGTGCAAGAAGACAGAAGTGGACAATGCCGGTGCTGCTGAGGCACCTGCCCAGCCCGACACGTATATGGCTGCTATCGACCGCTATCTCATCGATTCCATTGCCTCGCAATACTCGCAGGGCGATGTTTGCATACCCTTCACGATGCTGGTTGACGCCGACGCCTCCGATTCTACCGACATAAAGGTCTGGGGCACATTCTGGGTTGACAACTACACCATTGCCGGCGACACGCTTAAGACCGTCTCTGGCGGTTCGCATCCGGGACTGATGCATGTGGCGAAGACATCCGACGGCTATCGTGTGACGAGCTTCGATGCCGTGGGTGACGGGGCTTCATTCGATCCTACCGCACGTCAAATATTTGGCGATAAGTTTGAAGAGTTCAGTTCAATCAATAGCGATGAGAGCGTGCGAGAGGAAATGAGGAAAGCCATTATTGCAGACTATGTTAAGAGCCACGATCTGCCAGTGAGGGCGTATCAAGACTATGGCTGGCCTGCAGTAGAAATTCCTGTCGAATAGCAATGCTGGCAGAGACGTGAAACGTGCACTTTTCGTATTTGTGGCAATACTCTTCGGCGTGTCGTCCGATGCGCAGAAGATATCCCGATTCGTTGCTCAACAGGTGGCGACTTATCCCCGTTTGCGACTGCTCGACATCTACAAGTCGTGCTTTCAGGATTACATGGGAGCCGAGCATCTTGTGGCTGACACGTCAAGTGCAAAGGATTATCTCCAGAAGGAGTTAGCTTTGGTTGAACGCGACGCGCTAATGCCTTGGCTTTATGAATATTGCGGTGTCAAGGGAAGACATGTCAGGGTGAGCCTTCGAGCAGTCAAGGAAGGCCTCGTTCCCGAGGGTTTGCTGCTTGATGCGTTCGTGAGAAGCGCCGCTGGAGTGAGCAAGAAGAAGGTGAGCAAATGGAGAAAAGAGTGGCAGAAGATTATTGCTCGCATTGAGAAGATGAATCTCCGTCTGCCTCAGTTCGATGCTGATCGTCAATTTATCGACAGTCTGCTCCTCGAAGGCAAATACGCCATCAGCCACTCCCCCGACTATCGCGAGGCATATAGTCCCCACTACAGGATTGTCGAGCGGCGTATCTTCGAGCGCGAGATAAAGCCGTTGCTTGAAGCGGAGTGTCGCCAAAAAGTTGAAAACTCAAGCCGAAAAACGCCCCTGAGAGTGCCCGCGAAATAAACAAGAAACAAATCGGTTGAAAATATCCGAGTTTTGAGCACTTTTCGATAACATATTGTGCTACAGGTGATTACACTCGTCGGTGGCGTTTTCTTATTCTTCTGTTGCCAATAAAGAGGCTCTTTAATGCTGTTAACTCAATGGGTTAATGCCGTTAAAGGGCCTCTTTAATGCCATTAACTCAATGCTTTGTTAGTGGTAAATGTGTGCTTTTTGAGTGGATATTGGTTGAAAAGTGGAAATAATACTTCATTTTTGACGCAGGCTGTGTTAATTTCTGATAAAATTAGAGCAGTCTCTGTGGACGTTTTTTCCTATTTTTGTAGAAAACTCATACAGAAAAACGGGAACGGATTAACATATTATCGGATTAACATATTAACGTAATAACGATAACGAAAACGGGAAAGCTAAGGGGGAAAAGACCTTAATCGGATAACATGCAAAACGGTGGAGAATATGTAATAATAATCAATAGATTATTGCTTTTATTTTTGCAGGTGTGAAGTTAAAAGCTTAATTTTGCGGAAACGATATAATGGAATTATATTGTTTGTTCGTCATTATTTTAATTGGAATACTAAAGACCGTTTAACTACAATAACGATAAAACGACGTACAGGTGATGCACGCTAAACATATTCTACGATGCCTGTTGCTTCTGGCGCTGTTGCCGGGGTGGGGGGAGATGAGAGCAGAGTACCGCTTCTGGCACTACGACCGCACTGGCGGTATGTCGGACAACACGGTGAATGCCATTGCCCAGGATTACATGGGGTTTATATGGATCGGCACGAAGTATGGTCTCAACCGTTTCGACGGCCGCACGTTCAAGGTGTACCGTTCGGGCAGCGACGACTATAGTCTGGGTAGCGACTATATAAACGCTCTCTACACGGGCGACGGCAAAAGCCTGTGGGTAGGCACGGAGAACGGTGTCTATGTGTATTCGCCCGATGACGACGCTTTTGAGCGCTTCACCGCCGCCAGCGACGATGGCGAGCAGATTGCCTCGAACGTTAAGATGATATCGGGTACCGGCTCGATGGTTTATTTTGCCACAGAGTCGCAGGGCGTGTTCAGATACGACACTGCTAGCCGTCGATTTGAGCATTTCCCGTTACAAGGATTTCCTATTCTTACCTCGATAGCCTTTGCACCTAGCGGACGTATATGGCTCGGGTTCTTCGGAGGACTCTTTTACAGCGACGACTCGATGAAGACGTTGAAGCCTTATCGTGACGGCAATGGCAAAGAGACATTTGCCACACTGAAGGTGAGCGGTATTGTGGTGGTGGAGAAAGACGAACTGTATGTTGGTACGGAGCTCTATGGGGTGCTCACCCTCAATCTGGGTACTGGTGTTGTAAAACCGTTGCTCGAAGGCGGGGAGAGTAAGGACCACCATGTGCATCACTTGCTGTATAGTCAGAACGAGATATGGATTGCCACAGAGAATGGCGTGTATGTGTATAACATGTTGTCGAAGGAAACCGACCACTATGGCTATGAGCCTACCAACCCTTATTCGATATCCGATAATCCCACGCAGACGGTGTTCTGCGACAAGAATGGAGGAATGTGGATAGGCACCTATTTCGGTGGTGTCAACTATGCTGTGCGCAACACATTCGTATTCGATCGTTTCTTTCCACGCGTGGATATTCCAGGCTCTATACATGGTCGGCGCGTGCGAGATATTGTGGAAGACAAATACGGCATGATATGGGTAGGTACCGAGGATGGCGGTTTGAATCGTTATAATCCAACGAAAGATGTGTTCGATTTTGTGGAGTCGAGCCGCAATTATCATAACATTCATGGCTTGTGCCTCTCGGGCGACACGCTGTGGGTGGGCTCATTCTCTACCGGACTGAAGCTTATCGACGTGAGGAATGAGCGGCTGCTGAAGACGTATGAAGGCGGTGTGGGTCCCAACAAACTCTACGACAACAACATCTTCACAGTTAAGAAGCTGTCGGGAGGCAAAATTTATGTTGGCACATTGAGCGGACTATACCGCTATGAACCGTCGGTTGACGGTTTCCGTGTGGTCGAAAAATTACCACGAAACATTGTATATGATATCCTTGAAGACCGCCGTGGACAGATGTGGGTGGCGGTTTATGGCATGGGACTCTACCGTCGGAAGACCGAGAGCGATAAGTGGGTGGTGTATTCCGCAAAGAACGAGATGCACCATGTGCCGTCGGATAACATTATTAGCATTAGCGAGACAAGCGACGGTAGCATCTGGATATCTACCGAAGGTGGTGGCGTGGCAAAGTACAACACCAATGGCGATTCTTTCGAAGTGGTGGATGTACCTCGCAGTAATCCCCGTAAGGTGGTATTCAGGATTGTTGAGGACACGCAACGATTGCTTTGGATGTCGACAAACGACGGGCTGCTATGTTATAATCCTAAGACTGGTGACTGCCGGGTATATACCACAAACAACGGACTGCTCGACAACAACTTCAACTATAGTTCGTCGCTCTATAGCTCCGACGGACTTATGTATATGGGCACGCAGCGTGGACTTGTGGCTTTCCGACCAGGCAATCACTCACTCTTCAGAAACAATTCGAAGATAATTGCCACCGAGTTAATAATAAATAATGTGGTGGTTGACAACCACACATCCGATTCCCCGCTCAGAAAGAGCATTCTCTCAACCGACAAGATAAGCCTGTCGCATGAGCAGAACACATTTGCCATAAAAATCAGCACCATCAGCTTCAACGAGTCGTCATCGCCTCATGTGGAGTATATGCTCGAAGGTTTCGACGACGAGTGGCAAGACCTCTACGACAACAACTACATCAAATACACCAATCTGCCATCGGGGCACTACACCCTGCGTGTGCGCACTAATTCCGCTGACGACAATATGTCGAAGTCGGCTTACGAGCTTGGCATCACCATCCGCAAGCCATTCTATCTCGCTTGGTGGATGCAGGTGCTTTATCTGCTGCTTGCATGCCTTGCCGCATACGCCGCTTATAGATATATGGAGTATCGTAGCCGTTTGCAGCGTAAGATTGCCATGTCTAAGTTTGAGCACGAGAAAGAGCAGGAACTCTATCAGAGCAAGATAAACTTTTTCACTAATGTCGCTCACGAAATACGTACTCCACTCTCGCTGATAAAAGGTCCGCTCGAGTTGATACTTCAGCGACATCACGGCGACGAAGAAGAGGAGGACCTCACTATTATGGACCAGAATGTGTCGCGACTGCTTGATCTTACCAATCAGTTGCTCGACTTCCGCCGCGCTGAGCGTGATGGCCTGCGGCTGAATTTCGAGTTGAGTAACATCTCGAAATTGATAGAGCGCACGTTTGTTCGCTTCCAGCCACTCATGCGAAGCAAGAATATCAGCGGTACATACCAGCCACCGACGGAAGACATAAACGCTTATGTCGATAAGGAGGCACTCACAAAGATAATGAGTAACCTGATAAACAACGCCGTCAAATACTGCGAGAAGACTGTTGTGGTGAAACTTACTGGCGACGACGACAACTTCATGGTCACTTGTGAGAATGACGGCCCTGTTGTGCCTACTGAGATACGCGAAAAGTTGTTTGTACCCTTCTTCCGTGGCGACACCTCATCGTCGGGAACAGGTATCGGTCTGGCTCTGGCCCATACGCTTGCCGAACTTCATGGCGGTGAGCTTACCATGTCGCCGCGAACCGATGTCAACGAGTTTATGCTTACATTGCCTCTTCGTCAGAGTGCGTCGCTCATATTGCCTGTTGACGACGCTCTTGCCGTCGATGATGACAACACTGACACTGTTGACAATCCTTCTGAGTTGCCGGTGGTACTTATTGTCGAGGATAATCAGACCATGCTACGCTATCAGCGTCGTGTGCTCGGGGCCAGTTATCATGTCCTCACAGCTTCCGATGGCGAAGAAGCACTCAGTGTGTTAGCCGACAACGATGTTGACATCATCGTATCCGATGCAATGATGGAGCCTATGGGCGGATTCGAATTGTGTGAGCGAGTGAAAAACGATGTCAACTATAGTCACATCCCCTTTATACTCCTTACCGCCCTTACTCTCGACTCCGCAAAGGTGAAAGGCATGGAGAGCGGTGCCGACTCATATATTGAGAAACCCTTCTCCATACAATACCTGCTTGGTGTCATCCAGAATCATCTGCGCACTCGCGACAATATGCGCCGCCTATATGCCGCCTCGCCTTTTGCACAGCTCGATGCATCGGCAGTAAGTAAAGCCGACGAGCAATTCGTGAGCAATCTGCAGAAGGTAGTGAGTGACAATCTTGCCGACAGCGAGTTCGATATCAGTCGTTTGTCGGAGGAGATGGGTATGAGCCGCACAAACCTCAACCGCAAGATAAAGGGTATGTTCAATCTTACTCCCAGCAACTATATCAAGGTGGAACGTCTCAAGCGTGCCGCTCAATTAATGAAGGCTGGCAACAACCGCATCAACGAGGTAAGTTATCTCGTTGGGTTTAGCTCGCCCTCATATTTCACACAGTGTTTCCAGCGACAATTCGGACTGCTGCCAAAGGATTTCATTGGTCAGGAAAACTGATATTTATACCAACACAGATAAACGAAAAAAAGGTGATATGATTAGATTATTATTAAAACAGTGTGCTATTGTGTGTTTGTTGGCTATCTCTGCGTCTGCCTCGGCACAAGAGTCTTATTTTGTTGACGGGTTCCACGGAGGTATTTACGGACATTATCCTGTGCCATGGTACACGCAGTTTATGGTCGATCAGCTGCAATCAAATCCTGAGTGGTGCATCGGACTCGAAATAGAGCCTGAGACATGGGACACTGTAGCTGTGAGAACCCCTGAGGCGTACAAGTTATTCCGCGACCTGGTAAACGACGGCACACGTGTTGAATACACAAATCCGAGCTATGCTCAGTCGTACCTTTATCCTATTGCAGGAGAGAGTATAATCCGTCAGTTCCAGTATGGCATGCGTAAGTTACATGCCCATTTCCCACAAGCAGTATTTACCACATATTCTGTCGAGGAGCCATGCTTCACCACATGTCTGCCTCAGATACTCTCGCAGCTCGGTTTTCGTTATGCTGTGCTGAAATGTCCCAACACCTGTTGGGGTGGCTACAGTGAACCTTTCGGCGGTGAATTGGTCAATTGGATTGGCCCCGACGGCACTCAGATGCTTACCGTACCGAGATATGAATGCGAGGCATTGCAATCGAATTCGGTGTGGCAGACAACGGCATGGGGCAACTCTCGCGAGTATTTGTCGGCCTGCAGACAGGCTGGCATAAAGCACCCAGTGGGGATGTGCTATCAGGATGCAGGCTGGCGCAACGGACCATGGCTGGGCAAGAGACGCCAATCGAAATATGTGCTATGGACAGACTATATCGATAATATTGCCGACCACTCTGTTGCCACCGACTACCATATGACTCAAGAAGGTGTACGGGCGGCATTGGTGTGGGGCTCACAGGTGATGCAGCGCATAGGACGACAAGTGAGAAACGCGGAAAACCGACTTCTTGATGCTGAACGAATGGCTGTCATGGCTTTTGTTGTCAAAGGATGGCGACCCGATCAGAGTAGTATCGACGAGGCATGGCGCACCCTTATGCTGGCACAGCATCACGACTCGTGGATAGTTCCCTACAACAGACTTAACCGTCGCGGTACATGGGCCGACAATATCGCCCTTTGGACTGCTGCCACCTGTAAGAGGGCTGATAGCGTGGTCGATGCATCAGTAGCTGTCCGTAGTGTTGCTGATGTCACAAAAGCAATGGTTGTGAACACTACCGGCAATTCGCGGCGCGAGGTGGTGGGTATTAAGACAACCGATGGAAGCATATGCTATATCCCCGTCAGTGTCGATGGCTTCGGCTAC
Source organism: uncultured Prevotellaceae bacterium (assembly GCA_902783625.1). Classification (GTDB taxonomy): domain Bacteria; phylum Bacteroidota; class Bacteroidia; order Bacteroidales; family Bacteroidaceae; genus Prevotella. The sequence continues at coordinate 24,708 of CACZRN010000004.1, read as the reverse complement.
ACTACGGTGGATGTCAACGCCATCAATCAACCGTCGGCTAAGCCTCATGTGAAGATGAAGAAGAATATCGCCACCATCGAAAACAATTGCTATCGCTTGGTGTTCGATCTTAAGCGTGGAGGCATTCTCACATCGCTCTACGACAAGCAGCAGCGACGCGAGATGGTAGACCAGAAGAGTTCGTTTGCCTTTGGTGAGTTGCGTGGCTACTTTGAGCGTTATGCCCGTTTCTGCTCATCAGTGGAGAGTGAGGCGCAGTTGACAGTGATGACCGACAATGCTTACGTGCAACGCTTTAGCATAACGGGTAAGATTGCTGGAAATCATTTTGAGCAGATTTATACACTGAAAGCCGATGAGCCGATCATCGATGTGGAACTGACGATTGATTGGGATCGTAATCTTCAGATAGGTAATCACTTTAAAAGGAGTAAAGACGACAAGACGGTGGCATTCTACAATACGAAGTATGCGCTCAACCTGATGCTTCCTGCATCTATCCATCAACCAAGGCTGTGGAAGAATGCGCCATTCGATGTGTGTGAGAGCCACGCCGACAGTACTTTCTTTGATACGTGGACCGATATACGCCACAATATAATACATTCGTGGATAGACATCTCCGACGACCAGACAGGCATGGCATTGTTCACCGACCATACGACCTCGTATTCATTCTCAAAAGACTATCCTCTGGCTCTTACGGTGCAGTATTCCGGTCCTGGACTGTGGGGACGCAACCATACCATAACCGAAGCGACTCGTCTGCGTTATGCACTCGTGCCGCATCGTGGTAAGTGGGACAAGGCAGGCATAAGTCATATCAACGAGCGCTGGAATCATCCACTTGAAGTAGTTGATGGCGCTAATGGCGGCAGTCTGACGCTGTTCACCCTTGATGGGACTGGGTATGTACTCAGTGCTTGCATCGTTGAAGGTAATGATATACTTTTGCGTCTGTTCAATGCCGACGGCAATGCTGAGCCACACGACATCCCCTTGCGCACTGCGGCAAAGGAGATTTGCGAGGTTGACTTAAATGGCAATGTGTTGCGCAGCATACCTATCGTCGACGAAAAAATAAGGGTGCAAATGCCCCGCTATGGAATCAGAACATATAGAATAAAAAAAATATGATTAATTGTTTTATGAGAAGAATATTTGTTTCGATGCTTTTGTTGTCGGCTACATGCGGATTGTTTTCGCAGAATGTGAAGCCGGCATCGTATGTTAATCCGTTTATCGGTGCTTCAACCAATGTTGATGCGGCAGGGGCTTATCATGGACTTGGCAAGACTTTCCCTGGTGCTGCTACGCCTTTCGGCATGGTGCAAGTGAGTCCGCAAACGATAGCTGGCGGCGACAACGGCTCGGGCTATAGCTATGAGCATACCGCCATTGAGGGATTCGCAATGACGCAGATGAGCGGAGTAGGGTGGTATGGCGACCTTGGTAATATCATGGTGATGCCAACTACAGGTAAAATGTACACCATCGCTGGACGTGAGGATGGCAGCGTGAAAGGGTGGCGGTCGAGATACGACAAAGCTACGGAAACTGCCACTGCAGGATATTACTCGGCAATGCTCACCGACTATAATATTAAGGTGGAGACATCGGCAACCACGCACTGCGGTGCGCTGCGAATCACATATCCACGAAACGAGCAGTCGCGGTTGCAAATCGACTTGGCTCGTAGAGTGGGTGGTACGGCAGAAGAACAATATGCTGAGGTGGTTGGCGACAATGCAATAGAAGGTTGGGTAAGATGCACTCCCGATTGTGGCGGATGGGGTGATGGCGACGGCAAAGCTGTATATACCATCTATTTCCACGCTGAGGCAAACCGATCACTTGACAACTATGGTTTCTGGTCGGCAGACATACCGTCTAATATCAGCCGTCATAACAACGATGTAAATAGTGCCGCATATCAAGAGCACGTTGCCAAGGCGGCGATAATCCGTGGTGAGAACAAGATACAAGGCCGCCATGTGGGATTCTTCGCAGAGTTTCCCACAGAGCCTGGCGAACAGATAGAGTTGAAGATTGCTATCTCGTTTGTGGATATCGAAGGGGCAAGAAAGAATTTCATGGCAGAAGCCAGTGGCAAGACATTTGAGAATATACGTCGTGAGGCTGTAGATGCCTGGAATCAGCAATTGCGCTGCATAGAGATAGAGGGCGGCACGGCAGATGAAAAGACAATATTCTACACTGCGCTTTACCATACCATGATCGACCCTCGCATATATACCGATGTCGATGGGCGATATATCGGTGGCGACTACAAGCCACACCAGAGTGACGGCACATGGACAAAGCGCACTATCTTCAGTGGTTGGGATGTATTCCGCAGTCAGTTCCCTCTGCAGACAATCATCAATCCCACGCTAGTTAACGACATGCTCTGCTCGCTGATTACACTTGCCGAGCAGAGTGGTAAGGGATACTTTGAGCGTTGGGAATTGCTCAACAGCTACAGCGGATGCATGCTTGGCAATCCAGCCATATCTGTCCTTGCCGATGCTTATGCCAAGGGGATACGTGGTTACGACATCGGGAAAGCCTACGAATATGCCAAGAACTCATCGGCTCGCTTTGGGAACGATAAGTTGGGATACACTCCAGGCAAGCTCGGATTGTCACACACTCTCGAATATGCCTACACCGACTGGTGCATTGCTCAACTGGCAAAGGCACTTGGCAAGAAAGCCGACGAGAAGGAATATTTGAAAAAGAGCCAGGCTTATCGCAATCTTTTCGACAACGGCAAGCACTGGTTCCGTCCCCGTAACGATGACGGCTCTTGGGTGGAATGGCCAAAGAATGGTCGTCTTGAGGAATGGTATGGTGCCATGGAGAGCAATGCATTGCAGCAGGGATGGTTTGTGCCACATGATGTCAAGGGTATGACAGCGTTGATGGGAGGCAAGAAGAAGGTCGTCGACGATTTGCAGTGGATGTTTAAGAATACCCCGCAGGACATGATGTGGAATGTGTATTACAATCACGCCAACGAACCTGTACACTTCGTGCCATATCTCTTCAACCAGCTTGGAGCGCCACATCTCACACAGTATTGGACTCGCTACATCTGTTCGCATGCTTACAAAAACAAGGTTGAAGGCCTTTGCGGCAACGAGGATGTAGGTCAGATGTCGGCATGGTATGTGCTCTCGGCTGCCGGCATTCATCAGGCATGTCCCGGTGACACTCGGTATGAGATAACCTCACCTGTTTTCAACAAGATTGTTTTCCATCAGCCCAACGGCAAGTCATTTACCGTCGTGGCTAATAATAACAGCCCCGAGAATATCTACATCGACCACATTATGCTCAATGGCAAGCCGCTCAGTCGCCATTACATCCTCCACAGCGAGATTGCTGAAGGTGGTGTGTTGGAACTGTTCATGAGTGACAAACCGAAAAAGAAGTGAGGAATCAAGTGGTAGAGTGTAGAGTGCATAGATAGTGTAGAGTTCATAGTGTTGAGTGTAGAGTGTATTTGACTTCGTCGAACTTTTCACTCTTCGTTTTTCACTCTGACCGCAAGGGAGGTAAGTACTAAATAAAAATATTATGAAGAAATTGCGTATATCGATTATTTTGTCATTGCTTGCAATATGTCTGATGTCAAAAGCACAGATACGAGTGATGTCGCTAAACAGCGTCGACGGCGAGGTGGAGTGGAGTGTTGCTCCGCAAGACCAGTCGTCGGCAACAGGTAAGACAATCTCCGAGCCAGGCTACACCTTTGCCGACGGAGTGAAGGCCACGGTGCCGGGAGTGGTGTTTGCCGATTATGTCAATGCCGGTCGTGAGGAGAACCCCGACATCGCCGACAACATCTATCGTGTCGATGAGACAAAATACAGCAAGCCCTATTGGTATCGCACCGAGTTCACCCTCGCCGAGCCCCTTTCCCCAGAAGAGCATCTGTGGCTATGCTTCGACAACACCAACCGCTACGCCGATTTCTATTTCAACGGTCATAAGATATCGGGCACCGAAGAATCAACCAAGGACGTCAGCGGCCACATGCTCCGTTCGCGCTTCGATGTTACCTCTTATTTGCGCAATGGTAAGAATGCCATTGCGGTACTTATCTACGATACTGACCAGAAGAAGACACGCACCGACAAAGGTCCTTATGGCGTAGCCTGCAGCCCCAGCTATCTTGCTGGAGCAGGATGGGACTGGATGCCATACGTACCGGGCCGCTTGGCAGGCATAACAGGCAATGCCTACATTGAGCGCTCTGCTGGCGTATTGCTCAGCGATCCTTGGGTGCGCTCCTACCTGCCATCGCTCGACAAAGCCGAGCTCACCCTCTCTGCCGACGTGCAGAACCTCACCGACGGCGACCAGCACTTCACTTGGAGCGGCACCATCATGCCAGGCAATATATCGTTTAGTCGCGACTACACCCTGCGCCCTCACGAGAAGCGCACCTTGCGACTCACGCCGGCAGATATCCCCTCGCTTTCCATCGACAATCCACGTCTCTGGTGGCCAAATGGCTATGGCAACCCCGACCTATACCAGTGCGACATGCGTCTTACAGCTGATGGCGTGGAGAGCTGTGATAAGAGTTTTCGTTTCGGAATAAAGAAATACGAATACCGCATAGAGAAGAATGCCGTCGATTTCCCTGTACTTACCATCTACATCAACGGCCAGCGTCTGTTCCTCAAAGGTGGCAACTGGGGCATGAGTGAATATCTGCTCCGTATGCACGGCAGCCAATACGAGCTGCCCATACGTCTCCACAAAGAGATGAATTTCAATGTCATACGTCTTTGGACCGGTTGCGTCACCGACGATGAGTTCTACGACTACTGCGACCAATATGGCATCCTCGTGTGGAACGATTTCTGGCTCTATGTGGCGTGGAATGATGTTGTCGAGCACGACGCTTTCAAGATAAATGCCCGCGACAAAGTACGTCGCTTGCGCAATCACCCCTCCATCGCTGTGTGGTGTGGTGCCAATGAGACACATCCCGTGCCCGACATCGACCAAGCCCTGCGCATGATCGTCATGGAAGAAGATGCCAACGACCGTCTCTACACCTCGTGCTCCAATCAAGATGCCAAGTCGGGCAGCGGATGGTGGAAAGACCTGCCCCCACGCCATCATTTCGAGACATCGGCAAGCAATCTGGCATTCAACAAGCCCGCCTATCCCTATGGGCGCAACTACGGCTACGGCTTCCGTTCAGAGATAGGCATGGCCACATTCCCCACCTTCGAGTCGGTGCGCGAGTTCATCCCCAAGAGTCAGTGGTGGCCATTGCCCACCGACGACCAGCTTGAGCACGACGACAACACCGTGTGGAACCGCCACTTCTTCGGTAAGGAGGCATGGAACGGCGGACCAATCGACTATCGACGCTCCGTCGACGACCGTTACGGACCGTCGCGCTCGCTTGAGGAGTTCTGCGAGAAAGCGCAGCTCATAAACCTCGAAGACATGAAAGGCATGTACGAGGCATGGAACGACAAGATGTGGAACGATGCCTCCGCGCTCATCATCTGGATGAGCCACCCCGCATATCCGTCGTTTGTGTGGCAGACTTACGACTACTACTACGACCCCACCGGCTGCTACTGGGGAGCACGAAAAGCATGCGAGCCACAGCATGTGCAGTGGAACTGCCTCACGGGTAGCGTGAAGATCATCAACACCACCTCGCAGCCACTCACCGCCGTCAGCGTCACCGCACATATCTACGACGTCAACGGCAACGAGATTCACACCACCTCCACCACTGCACCCATCAGCGTGCGAGCGTCGGACATCGCCGAGGCGTTCGTTCTTCATCCCGACGGCGAGCATATGAAAACCGCCACCCCTCTGCAGTTTATCAAGCTGGAGATGACAAAAGCCGACGGCACACCCCTCGCCGAGAATTTCTATTGGCGCAACGCCGACAGCGATCTCGACTACACCCTGCTCGCCCAGTTGCCCGAATGCAAGCTCAAGGCCACATGCACACCGTCGGCGACGCCATCGCCCAGCCATGGTGCCACCGAGGGCTACAGCACCTACGTCGTCACCCTCACCAACACATCGTCCACGGTGGCCTTCGCCAATCGTCTGCGCCTTGTCAACGCCAAGACTGGCAAGCGCATACTCCCCGCCATCATGAGCGACGGCTATGTCACACTTCTCCCCGGGGAGCAGCGACAGATAACCCTCGAGGTGCCAACACGACAGCTGACGCAGGGAGCGCGACTGCTTGTGAAGCAATTCGGCAAGCGCGAGACACCATTGGCGAAGTTCTGAAACAAATTCAGACCATCCATCTTCTGGATGATACAAAACAAAAACCAAAACCGGACTTATAGTATGTTAGTCGAATCTAAAAATACATCAGTCTATAGGCAAGTATTGGACGGTGTGGCGTCTTCAGTTAGTCTTAGTCATGCGCAGTGTTTCATTTCGCAGCATTGTGTCATGAGAAATTTGCTAGCGAATTTTTCATTAAAGAGTCTTTCTAATGGCAATAAAGAGCCTTATCAATCGAAAATTTGCTAGCAAATTTATTTGCTCGGAAAAATAGTTCATCGCAAGTAAAACAATGTAATACACCACACAGGGTATGAAACAGAAACAATGGCAGACTTACATTAGTTATATTATATGCGAAAAAAATGATTATTTTTATGCTCCTATATAGTGGTATCCCACGTCTGGGGCGTCTTTATATATTATAGACAAACAAATATTTTTTATATAATTCGAATTATTTATGAAAAGTAAAACATGTATGATTGGGGCACTCCTGGCATTGCTGGGGGTTAGCTCATGCAACGATGACTACTTGGACCAGACGGTTATCACCGACCTGAACGAGGAGGTTGTCTTTGCAGACAGTACGTATGCGTCGGGATTCCTGACGCAGATTTACACCGACATCGGGTTTGATACCGACGGCGACCGCTTTTCGCTGAACGGCGGTCTGCAGGTGGCGAGCGATGAGGCTGAGTTTAGGGCATCGTCGCAGATAACCACAGGCATGATGTTCGCCACGGGTACGGTGAACCCTGTGACGGTGACCGACGATGCATGGCGGCTGGGATATGTGAACATCCGTCGTTGTAACAAGTTCCTGCAGTGCATTGGTAACACTCCGATGTTGGAGAGTACACGGCAGCAGTATATTGCCGAATGCCGTTTCTTGCGCGCATGGTACTACTACATGATGGTGCGTCATTATGGTGGCGTGCCTCTGCTGGGCGATGAACTCTACACAGCCGATGGCGAGTGGAAGGCAACGCGTGACACTTATGAGGATTGCATCAACTACATTGCCGACGAAGTTAAGGCAGTGATAGCGATGAATGTGCTTCGTCCCCGTACATCGGGTAGTACCAACGGTCGCATCAACGAGGCGTGCTGTTGGGCTCTGCTGTCACGTATGTATCTCGATGCTGCCAGTCCACTGCACAACGGCAGCGGATTCGGAACACCTGAAACGCAGGCACTGCTTGGATATGCAAATTACGACAAGGAGCGCTGGATGAAGTCGATAGAGGCATCGCGCAGGATAATGACAATGACGACGGGTGACTATCGCTTGTTTGAGGTGCATGTCGATGACGACAACAACAACGCTGATGAGCCGGGATGGGGATATTATGCTGTGCAGATTGCAGCCGACTTTGCTGACGTGACATCGTATGGCGACTTCAAGTATCCTTACGGTGCTTATCAGGAGATTATACTTCAGAAGAAGGAGCCCGAGGGCATTCATGTCTGCGACCTCTACTGCCCACCATCGTGTGGTGGCGACAAGTATGGCGGTTATATCTACTATGATCTGGCTGCCGCATTCCCCATGGCCGACGGTAAGGCTGTGGATGACCCGACGGGCAAGTATCAGTATAATCCTGTGACTCCTAAGGTGAACCGCGACCCACGCTTTGGCAATACCGTCACGGTGAACAATATGAAGCAGATGTCGGCTGGCGATGCCAACCACATGGTTTACACCTGTCTGGGCGACGGTGCAACAGAGGATGCCATCTATTCGGGCACACCGACTGGACTGTATATAAAGAAGATGGTTCACCGCAACTGTGCGGGTAACTATTTCGTTGAGCCGCCGATGTCGCGACCACTCATCCGCTTTGCTGAGATATTGCTCAACTATGCCGAGGCCGTGAACGAGTATTACGGTCCCGACTACACCGAGACGCTTGGCACGACGGAGATTGGTCCGCTTGAGGTGCTGAAGCTTATCCGTCGCCGTGCAGGTATCGAGGCAGGCAGCGACGATATGTATGGTCTGAAGGCAAATATGACACAGCAGGAGATGCGCGAGGCTATACGCTTGGAGCGTCGTCTGGAACTCTCGTTCGAGGGCTTCCGCTTCTTCGATGTGCGCCGTTGGATGATTGCTGAAGAGACCGACAACGCCATGATGCACGGACTGGAGCTGACACACACTGGGTCGAATATGAACACAGGCTATACATGGCGCGTAGTGGATGTGAGAAAGCGCATCTTCAGAAAAGCGATGTATTTCTGGCCAATACCTTACGACGAGATTGTGAAACTGCCTACATTGAAGCAGAATCCTTACTACGAAAATGAAATAACAGAATGAAGTTAAAGAGGTTATCTGATTTAACTCCTGTAAAAAATAGTACTATTATGCATATCAGAAGAATATTCATGGTCCTCGCAGTAGCATTGACAATGGTAGGTTGCAGCACGTTCAACGACGACAGCAACCCCTACGATGTGAGCGAGGCAGTAAAAGATATAAGTGGTGTGTGGTCGCTGAAGACAGTCACCCGCAATGGTGTGGATATAACAAAGCAGATGGACTTCAGTAAATTCCGCCTGCATCTGAACGCTGACGGAACATACAACATTCAGAACTATCTGCCGTTTGTGGTTAGTGGCGACGGCACTTGGTCGGTGAACGACCCACTGCACCCCATGCTACTCTCGTTTAAGGAGAATGGTGCCGCTGAAGGCGTCAATCTCGATTTCAACTATCCTTTCGCCGATGGCAACAGAACAATATCAATTACGCTGTCGCCTGGATGTAAGTCGAACAGTTATGTGTACACTCTGGGTCGTGAGTCGAACGGCACGGGTAAATAAACAAAGGAGGCACATCATGAAAAGAATAGTTAAACAGCTGAGACGCCACATGTTGGGCGTATTTACACTTGCCGCAGTTGTTGCCGCATTGGTGACAGGTTGCGTATATATCGATGAATTTATTGTCACCCAGTACGATGAGAATGGCAAAGAGGTGCTTTATTCGAAAGCCAATACCGAGGCCACTTTCACGCTGAAAGGACACATTGAGTGCCACGAGAACCACTCGGGGGTTAACTTCGTTGTCGGATTCCTGGCACCAAAAGGATGGAAAGTGGCTGAAAATGCAAAGGTGACATATAAATGTGATTTGTCTGAAGACCACGATCAGATACTTACCATGTCGGTGATACCATCGTCGTCGCTTCCAAAAAACGGAAACGGACGTACTTGGGTTGAATGTCTGACTCAAGATTATGGTGTGGGCACAAATGTGCTCGACGATATGGAGTGGGTGTGCTTTCAGACCGACGATAAGTTTGACATCATCAACAACCAGTTCCCCACATACACCATTTACATCCGTGTGAATGTGGGCGACAAGAACCTGAAATTCCATCCTGGAATATTCGTTAACCATACCGACGACGGATTCAGTGGCGGTAATGATCACAAGAAGGTGCTCTTCAGCCCTGAATGCTTCGAAGTGGTAGGTGGAACAGGTGACCCTCTCGATTTCTGTAGTGACCATTTTAATAAAGTCTCGCCGATGAGCAGTCTGCAAGACGACTATCTCACCTTCACCTTTAAGGGCTCTGCCGGCAACAACGATCTCGCTGCCACAACCGATGTATATCTGCAGGGAACTGCCTATACATTCGAAGGCGGAGTTTATACGGTGAATACACGCAATGACAAGACTAGGATGATACGCGAGAATGAATACAGCGATACTTACAATATCACTCTGTGGCCTGTCGACTTCTTCGGAGTGCCGCATGATGAGAATATTGAACGTATTGAGTATTATTTCACAAACAGCGACGGGACTATTACAATCACACAGTCTGACGACGACTTTGAACAGAAAGGCGATCCAATGCCAGAAGTGAAAAGCAACTTCGTATTCAGATTTGAATGTCAATAGCAGCGGAATGGTGTTACTAACGTAAAAAATTATCGTAAATATGAAAATAGAATTCTTAAACATTAAGCATCGGTCGTTGGCGATTGGCTTGTTGCTGGTGATGATTATGTCGGCGACAACCGTTTCGGCTCAACAACTGACAGGACGTGTGCTTGATATGCAGAACAACCCCGTGGTCGGTGCCGTAGTGGCTGTGAAAGGCGGCGAAGGCGTAACAACCGACGATAATGGATTGTTCACACTGACATGCTCCGCTGACGATGTGCTGACAATAAACCATATTGGTTTTCTCTACAAGGAAACTAAAGTGGGCGTGACACCCAAAAAGGGATGGGAAGTGCATCTTACCGACAAGTTTGTCGACATCGATAAAGACCTGACAGGGCCTTTCGGAGAGACAATTGCTAAAGAAGAATACCTCGGTTCGGTTTCTACTGTCTACGGAAAAGATTTGGAGAAATATATGTCGACCGACATTCTTACTGGATTGCAGGGAAGAATGGCAGGCTTCAGCATATCGCAGTATCGTGGTTCACATCTGCCTAATCTCAACTCTAACTCTCGAGTTGACTTGATAGGAAGCCTTCCTTCAGGATTCGGTAGTGGTTCGTATGGCGACAACACTCGCTTCAACTATGTTTCGAGAGGCATTGCGCCAGTGATAATCATCGATGGCGTTGAGAGAGATCTCGTATCCATAGATCCCGAAGACGTTGAGTCGGTAAGCCTTCAGCGCGACGCCCTCTCGTCGATGTTCCTTGGCATGAAGAGCTCTCGTGGAGCCTTGATTATTACTACCAAGAAACCTACAGCAGGACGACTGAATCTATCGCTGACAGGAAAGTTCGGTGTTCATAGTACAGTGAAGCACCTTAAACCGCTTTCTGCCTCGCAATATGCATATCTGCTTAACGAGGCTCTGCAAAACGATGGCAAGATGGCTGTGTATTCTTACAACGACTATCAGGCTTATCTCAATGGAAACGATCCTTATGGACATCCAGACATCAATTGGGAAGACGAAGTGTTTAACAAAAGTGCTACAACACAGTCGTACAACTTGAATGTATCGGGTGGAAGTCGTGTGGCTCAGTATGTTGTCAACCTCGGTTATATGAACGAGGCCGGACTCTTTAAGACAAACAAAGACAACGGTTACAACACCAACCTGAACTACAATCGCTATATGATATCGTCGAAAGTGAACATTAATGTCACACAAGACTTGACAGCATCGCTGTCGGCTATCGGACGTATCATTGAGGGTAATCAGCCAGGTGGTAGCGGAAGCGGATACAGTGATTTGCTGCTCACCGTGTTCCAGACACCTAACAATGCTTATCCAGTGTATAACGAGAATGGAACATTTGGTGGAAACTATGCATTCCAGAACAACCTCGTCTCGCAAACAATGGAGAGCGGATATATTTCCGATAACACTCGCGATATCATGGCAACAGGAACGTTGAAGTACGACTTCAATCGTGTTGTGAAAGGACTCTCGGCTAAGTTTATCGGAAATGTCACTACTCAGACACGAACAGCCATAGTTCGTACAAAGCGCAATCCTGTGTTCCAGTTTAGTAAGAACGATGAAGGACAGCCCGTTTATGTGCAATATGGCTCGCCATCATCGCAGACAAACAATTTCACATCCGTTTCAAACTATCATAATCTTTACGGGCAGTTGTCGGTAGATTATGCACGCGATTTCGGATTGCATAGCATAAAGGCTACAGTGATGGGCGACACTCGTCACGAGATTGACGACTTCGATTTGCCTATGATTCCTTCAAATATCATGGAAGGAGTAGGGTATAGCTATGCGAAGAAGTATTTCGTGCAAGCCAAACTCACTGAGAGCTATTTCAACCGCTATGCTCCCGGAAACCGTTGGGGTACATTCGGTGCCATTGGTCTCGGATGGGACATCAGCAAGGAAAAGTTTATGGAAGATGCAACATGGGTTGATCTTTTGAAATTGCGCGGAACATTTGGACGCACAGGAAACGGTATCAGCAATTCGGGATACTATATCTGGCGTCAGACTTATTCGACGAACCTCACAACGCTTTATCCTCTTGGCTCGGAGCGCAGCAATGGTTACTGGGTGACAGAGGATGGATTGGCAAACCCATATATTTCATATGAGAAAGCTAACAAGCTGAACATCGGGCTCGATGTCGAACTGTTCAATAAAAGGCTGAGCGCTAGCGTTGATTACTACAACGACAAGTATCTCGACCTCCTGCAGCAGCGCGGAAAGAGTATTGCCATACTGGGTGCTACCTATCCGTATGAGAATATCGGACGTTCACGCCGTCAGGGATGGGATGTCAATTTGACTTGGCAAGACCATGTCGGCGAACTGAACTATTATATTAACGGAAACTGGAGTATAGCACATACAAAGCTGCTCTTCATGGATGAGCAAGAGACTCCATACAACTATCTGCGCCAGACAGGCCGCCCCGAGGGTGTGGTGTTCGGATTGCAGGCTAATGGATTCCTCACAGCTTCGGATATCGCAAACGACTATCCTGTGATGGTTGGATATGATGTGCAGCCTGGCGACGTGAAATATGTCGACCAAAACAACGATGGCGTCATCAACGAATGGGACCGTGTTGTCATTGGCGGCGACAAGCCTGTGCAATTCTTCGGTATCGACTTAGGTCTGGAGTGGAAAGGATTTGAATTCTCTATGCTGTGGCAAGGTGTTTACAACCGCGACTTGTATGTTAACAACCGCACTCTTGTTGAAGGCTTCCAGCCTATTGGCAACAGCTATGGTCAAGCATATCAGAATATTCTTGCCCGCTGGACTCCTGAAACAGCAGAGACAGCACGCTATCCTCGTCTTACTGCAGGTGGCAACACCTATAACTACGGTGGTTACTACGGCTCCTCGCTGTGGATGCAGAATGGAAACTTCATCCGTCTGAAGAACGTTGCATTGTCGTATACTCTTCCCGAAAGGTTCTGTCAGAACAAACTGGGAGGTGTGAGGGTGAAAATCTTTGTCGATGCACAAAATCTGCTTACATTCTCTGCATGCGACCTCGTCGATCCTGAGGTGACATTTACAAGTTCACCCTTGCAGCGTACTATTTTCACTGGTGTTAAACTTAACTTCTAAATCACTATGTGCAATATGAAATCAATTAAGACAAATATTCTGCTACTTGGCATTCTTGCATGCGCCTTTACTGCTTGTACTGACGACTATGAGAATTTGCCAGTAGATCAGTATACGATAGAATACGTATTTTCTGAGACGGACTCTGCCGGTGTTCAGGCCGTACGCTTTCTGAATGCCATTTATTCCACATTGCCTAATGGCTATAATCGTGTTGGCAGCGACTTCCTTGACGCTGCAACCGACGATGCCGTATCGCTGTATATGGATAGCGACCCCGACGTTCTTCGTCTGCAGACAGGACGCTACACAGCAAGCAATCAGGTGTCATCGAACATGAACTGGGGTACTTGGTATGAATCTATCCGTAAGTGTAATATCTTTATCAACAATATCGACCATGTGCCATTCAATACCACGTATATGAATTCTGAGAAATATACCGACTCTGAAGGCAACGAGGTTGTTGGACGCGAACGTCCATTAGGGTCGTCGTATAAGGCTGAAGCACGTTTCCTTCGCGCGTTCTTCTACTTCCAGTTGTTGGAGCGCTATGGCGGTGTGCCACTGGTGGGTAATAATGTATATGATATTAACGACAATCTTGAGTTGTCGCGTAACACTTTTGCCGAGTGTGTTGATTATATAGTTAGCGAGCTCGACGACATCGAGGACTCGCTCCGTACATTGCCAATGCGCGATGCTGCTGCATTCGCTCATGTACCTACCAAACAGGCATGTATAGCATTCAAGAGTCGTGTTCTGCTGTATGCTGCCAGTCCTTTGTTTAATGGTAAGACGCTTGAGCCAGGTAATCCTTATGTGGGCTATACCGACTACGATGCTTCGCGATGGACTCGTGCAGCAGAAGAGGCTAAGAAGTTTATCGATACCTATGGTACTCTTTCTACACGTACTTCGATGAACAAAAACAAGTTCCAGTTGGCAGCTGACTTCCGCAACGTGTTCTTGAATTATTACACTAGTGATGTGCGCGAAGTGATATTCTTCAGGAATAATGGTAGCGGATCTTCGACAGAACGTAACAATGGCCCTCTTGGTTTCTCAGGAAATAAGTTGGGTAATGGCCGTACTAATCCTACACAGAATCTTGTAGATGCCTTTGTGATGAAAGATGGTAAGCCTCGTGGAGAAAGTAAGTATCCATACGACCCTCAGCGTCCTTATGAGAACCGCGACGGTCGTCTCGATTATACTATCTTGCATCAAGGTTCACAGTGGCTTAACACTCAGCTCGACACTTACCAGGGTGGTGCTAACAATCCTTCGGGATCGGGACGCTTTAACCAGACGAGCTACTACATGTGCAAGTTCATGGGCGATTTCCGTACGGCTAATGAGTATGGCAGCCATACCGAGCTTTGGATTTACTTCCGTTTTGCCGAGGTGCTGCTTAACTTTGCTGAGGCTGCTAATGAGAGTGAAAACCGCGAGGCATATATGGACGATATTATAAATGTACTTATTCCTATTCGCCATCGTGCAGGCATAGAAGCTGGCAGCGACAAGCAGTACGGCCTTGACCGCACAATGACGCGGGAGGAGATGAGAGCGGTTATCCACAACGAGCGTCGTTGTGAGTTAGCTTTTGAGGAGCACCGCTATTACGACATTCGTCGTTGGCGTGAGGCTGAGGAAATCTTTAAGAATCCGATTCAAGGTATGCAGGTTGTAAAGGGTACCACTCAAGTGGTGTATACTCCTATCAATATTCTCAATGTGGATTGGAGCAACAAGATGTATCTCTATCCTATACCTTATACAGAAGTGAACAAGAACAGTAACATGGTTCAGAACCCTAATTGGAGAGAATAATTATGAAAAGAATATTTTTGCTTTTAATGTGCCTTTGCACATACGCCATCACCATGATGAGTCAGACAGTCACTGGTGTTGTTACCTCTGCCGACGACGGTGAGCCCCTTATCGGTGTTACCGTGAAGGTGAAGGGCACCCAGACTGCTACCATCACTGATATTGACGGCCGCTATGAGATAGCTGCCAAAAATGGCGACCATCTGCAATTCTCCTATGTGGGTTTTGTGGAGAACGATGTCGTAGTACATGGTGCGACGCTCGATGTTGTGATGTCACCTGATGATAATGGTCTTAACGAGGTTATCGTGGTCGGTTATGGTCAGGCTAAACGTATCACTCTCACCGGTGCCGTTAGTGCCATCAATGGTAAGGAGTTGCAGAAAGTGCCTGTCAGCAGTGTACAGAATACTCTTGTAGGTAAGCTTCCTGGATTCTTCTCGCAGCAGCGCTCGGGACAACCGGGTAAGGATGCGTCCGACTTCTTCATCCGTGGTGTCAGCTCACTGAACTCGGCAGGTAACCAACCGCTTATCATCGTCGACGATGTGGAGTACACCTATGAGCAGCTTTCGCAGATTAATGTCAATGAAATAGAGAGTATATCTATTCTGAAAGACGCTTCTACTACAGCTATCTATGGTATCAAGGGTGCCAATGGTGTGCTTGTGGTAAAGACCCGCCGTGGTGAAGACGGTGCCCCTCGCATCAATGTTCGTTTGGAATCTGGTATGCAGACACCTGTCCGCACGCCTAACTTCCTTCGTTCATACGAGACCGCACAGCTTGTCAACGAGGCCTATCTCAACGATGGCATACCACCCATTCACACAGAGGCTGACCTCGAGCACTTCCGCACAGGCGACGATCCTTACGGGCATCCAGATGTTAGCTGGTATGATGAGATATTCAAAAAGGTGGCTATGCAGGCAAATGCCAATGTCGACGTGTCGGGTGGTACCGAACGTCTGAAATACTTTGTGTCGGTAGGCTACTTCATGCAGAATGGTCTGGTGCGCAACTTTGGCTCGGCAAATGCTGATGTTAATTCAAACTACCTCTACCGTCGTTTCAACTATCGTTCGAATATCGACTTCCAGGTAACCAACAATCTCTCGATGCGACTTGATATCACATCGCGTTTCATGAACATCAACGAGCCTTACAACCTTAACGCTACGGGTCAGATATATAGCTGGGAGGAGATGCACCCATATTCTTCGCCTGTCATCAACCCCGATGGCTCGTGGGCATATCTCTACGATACCTCAGGACGTCGTCCGACGCTCAATGCCCGACTGGCAAACCAAGGCTATCGTCGCACACGCCGCAACGACAACAACCTGCTCTATAGTGCCAACTGGAAGATGGATTTCATCACCAAGGGATTGTCGAGCAACATCCGCGTGGCTTACTCTACCATCGACGAAAACTGGCGTAGCGCATGGCGCAGTGAGTTCCCGACATATCATTTCAACTCCGACGGACAGGGTGGGGGATACTACAACATCAACCCAGATCATGTCTACACCAATGGTTCGTATGCTGTCACTGCTGGAACAAACACGGCTCGTAAAGACCTCAACCTGCAGGCATATCTCAACTACGCCCGCGTATTTGCTGAGGATCACGATGTGACGGCAATGTTGCTCTACAACCGCGAGAGCACAACCAACGAGAACTTTGGACAGAAAGTGCCAGAGAAGTTCATGGGTATGACACTCAAGCTCGGATACAAGTACAAGAACAAGTACCTCGTCGACTTCAATGCCGCCTACAACGGTTCCGACCGTTTTGCCGCAGGACATCGCTATGGATTGTTCCCGGCAATAGGTGTGGGATGGGTTGTTTCCGAAGAGCCTTGGTTCAAGAAAATCTTCGAGAAGAGCGTCGATCACTTCAAGATTCGTTCATCGTTCGGTATCGTAGGTTCCGATGTCGCAATGGGCGACCGCTACCTGTATAATCAGATCTACGAAGTAGGCAATACTTACTACTTCGGCGACCGTGCCATGAACTGGCAAGGCTATCGCGAGGGTGCCCTCGGTAACGACAACGTAACATGGGAAAAGGCTCGTAAGTTCGATATCGGTATCGACCTCAACCTTTGGAACTGCGTCTCCATCACCGTCGACTACTTCTACGATCACCGTTACGACCAGCTCGTCTATCGTGGTGACATACCTCTGATTATTGGTATCGGCACATCGCCTGTTAACGTGGCAAAGACAATGAACCGCGGTTTCGACGGACAGATTGGTTATCGCAAGTATTGGGGCGACTGGAGTTTCAACACCAACTTCGTGTTCTCTTATGCTAAAAACCGCATCCTCTATCAGCAGGAAGCCCAGCAGCGCTTCCCATGGCTGACGAAGACGGGCAATCCAATCGGGCAGCCGTTCGGCTATGTATGGGACGGCTATTACACTCCCGATGATATCGCCGCTATTGAGAGCGGTGCAGAGGGAGCGCCCGCAATACCTGTCAGTGATATCGCTGTGCAGGCAGGTGATTTGAAGTATAAGGACTTGAATGGCGATGGACTCATCGACGACTACGACAAGCGTGCCATCGGTAAGCCTAACCTGCCTAATACCACACTCGGTTGGACCATTGGCGGTTCGTGGAAAGGACTCACCCTGAGCATCCTCTTCCAAGGGTCGTTCAACTACAGCTTCTCTGTTGTCGGTACTGGTATCGAGCCGTTCAAGAGCCAGTTCCAGCCGCTTCATCAGCAGCGTTGGACACTTGACCGTTATCTCGCTGGCGAGGAGATCAACTTCCCGCGTCTGACATCTAACCCCGCTTCAATCAACTCGGCTCAAGCCTATATGTCCGACTTCTGGCTTATCGACGCTTGGTACATACGTCTGAAGACCATCGACCTCAGCTACTCACTGCCTCGTAAGGCATTGCCGAAGTTCCTCGACTCAGCACGATTCTATGTGAACGCATACAACCTCTTCACATGGACCAGCTACGACAAGTATCAGCAAGATCCTGAGATTTCCACCAATACTGCGGGTGACGCTTATATGAACCAGCGCGTCATCAACTTTGGTGTGGCACTCGGCTTCTGATTATCCCACAGCCAGCGCCTGTCTCTCAAAAGACAAGGCGTCGGCAACTTTTTACTAAGCAAAAAAAGCACGGCGGCGACATATCTCGCACCGTGCTTTCTTATTTTAAAGCCCTCCTCGATGTTGTTACCAATTAGCCATCTCCAAGCCCTGTGCCGACGTTGAGTGCAAGCGCAGAGCGAGACGGCAGAAACGATAACAGAAAATTTTGCTGGCAAAATTCTCATTAAAGAGGCTTACTAATGACATTAAAGGGCCTTTCTATTCAAAATTTTGCTAGCAAATTTTTTACTGGCTATATTTGCTAGTGGCGATGAGGGTGCGGAATACCTTCGGTGAGTGCATGGGGCAACGGCGGCAGAGATAATGCGGGGCGTGATTGATGGAAATAGGCCAAAACGATGGGAGAAAAATCTGAAAAACCATCATGATGTTCGATTTTTATATGTTTTGGTTCTATTTTTATATGTTTTGGTTCGATTTTTATATCCTTTTACGCGCGGATGGCATAATTTTGCAGCAGAAAAGAAATATGTTCGTATGAACATAGTGTGTTTTCAGTTACTAGTAATTATTAATTTTTAAAAGCAATTGCTTATGAAGAAAATTTTTACACTTATCGCAGGAGTTATGTTCGTTGCTTCGGCCAATGCTGTGACTCCTTACAAGAACCTCTATGTTGAGGCTAGTGTGTATCCCACAGGTTCTGGCTACGTCTACCTCGATGGTAAGAACGACGAAGACAAGGGATTTATTTATGAACAGTCAGAGGACTGGGGCGAAACCGCTTTTATTAAGTACGTCGGTGGCGAGAACGGCGGTGGCGGTGACGCTGTAGGTTGCAATGCTGGAATGGGTGTTTATGAGATTGCCGTTAGCGCTGAAGCCGAAGCCGACTATGAGCTCGTATGCTATGCCGACAAGATTAAAGAGGATGGCGTCTATGGCAAAGAAGATGTCTATCCTGTCATCAAGGGTACAGGAGAAGGACAGCGTAGCTGGAACTACGAATGGGAAGGCAAAAGCGAATGGATCAATATCAACTGTCCTGATGACATTTGCCCTGTAACCGGTAATTCTAATGGTGATGCTGAGGGTTGCGATGGCCGTAAGCGTCAAGATTGCTTTGAGAAAACATCCCTTTGGAATGCTAAGCCCGACACTTATGTCTATGTGATTTTCCGCAAGGTGGGTGACGAACTGCCAAAGTTTGTTGAAGACGCAACCGCTATTCACGGTCTGACCATCGACAACAAGAGCAATGGTGCCACATACAACCTCTCCGGTCAGCAGGTAGGCAAGGACTTTAAGGGTGTTGTTATCAAGGACGGTAAGAAAATCGTAAATAAGTAAGAGAAAAACTAAGTTTGCTTAGTGCTTTCCGAACTTGAACGATTTTAGGGGCTATGCCCTAGAAACGTCTTTAATAAAACAACATTTTATAAACCCACT
Organism: uncultured Prevotellaceae bacterium; assembly: GCA_902783625.1. Classification (GTDB taxonomy): domain Bacteria; phylum Bacteroidota; class Bacteroidia; order Bacteroidales; family Bacteroidaceae; genus Prevotella. The sequence continues at coordinate 4,991 of CACZRN010000004.1, read as the reverse complement.
CTATGCCCTCTCAAAGAGAGAATAGAGTGGGTTTCTTTTATATGAAACAATGAGAAAACTCCTTGGACTCCAAGGAGTTTTCTCAATTATGTCTTTCCCTTTTTATCTTTCTGATTTCTTACCTTGAGGTTATTCCCTCCCAGTTGTCAGTGCGGAATGGGAACATTGGCAGTCCTGCCGAGTTGTATATAATTCCGTCGGGATTGTTTGCCCATCCATAGCGCACTGCTACGGGGAATGCCACTTCGTCGGCCCACACTACGATCGTTTCGCCCTCAATGCGCAGGTGAGCTTTGTAGAACTTGCGGTCGGCACCGGCAATTGTCATGCTGCCCGATGTTGCTCCTTTTGCGAATCCTTTTTCAATATGTTCGAACCATAAGCGTATCTTGTTGCCTTCTATCCTATAGTCTTTATAAATGGGGCCTGAGTATGCCACCTTCTTGTTGTATGTTTTTGCAAGAGCGGCAAGTGCCAGTCGGCGTCCAACCTCTTGCTTGTTCTTTGGGTGTATGTCTGCTTCCATGCCGATGTCGATGGCACATGCAATGCCGGTGTTCTCTAAGTGCTGTGCCGTCAGCATTTGCGCCTCGCGCAGCTCAGCCCATGTTGATTCCTCTGGCTGTGATGCTTTCTTCATGAAATTGGCAAGTTGCACTATGTAGAAGTCTAATTGACTGTTCCACTTTGTTCGCCAGTCGTTTATCATCAGTGGCAAAAGCTCACGATACTGATATGCCCTGTCGGTATTCGACTCACCCTGATACCAGATAGCGCCGCGCAGAGCATATCCCGCAAGCGGGTTGAGCATAGAATTATAGAGCACGGTGGGCAGGTTGGGGTTGTATGCCATATTAACGGGGCGTGGTGGGAAGTCGCGTAGGTTGACACTTGTTTTGTATTTCCATTCTCCTGCCAGCGAAATACGCTCTTCGCCACATGCGAGATAAACATTACCGTCGTCAGTAGTAAGTCCACCGTCGGCTCCTGTATCCAAAATGCGAATGGCGATGTAGGCAGTTCCTGCCTTCGACATGTTGGCAGGGATGTCGTAATTGCGTGGTGCGAACCATATGCCAGTGCGACCGATTTCTTTTCCATTAAAGAATGTGATGTCTTCGTCGTCGATAGGGCCAAGACAGAGTTTCAGTGGTTTACCTTCCCACGAAGTTGGAATCTCAACTTGTCGGCGAAGCCAAACAACGCCGTCGAACCCCGACAATCCATTCTCCTCTATTTTTCCAGGTTGACGTATTGCATTCCATTTTGAGTCATTGAAATCGCACTGTGCCCATGGGAAGTCTTCTCTGAAATTTATGTCGCTGTTGTTCACCTCCTGCCAATAGGCTCGTTCTTCTTCCTCATATTGCTGTTTCAGCGTCTCTGGGTCGTTCGGCATACGTTTTACCTTTTCAATCATGTCACGGAAGTATGGCATCTGAATGAGCGATTCCTCACTTGTCCACGACTCTGCCAGTGTTCCTCCCCAGTTTGTTGCAATCAATCCAATGGGTACGTTAAGCGACCTTTGCAGATTCACAGCAAAGAAATAACCGGCAGCAGAAAACTCAGGAATGCTCTTCGACGAACATACCTCCCAGCCGTCAGTGAGGGCTTCTATTGATGTGCGTGGCTGCGGACTGATGACATGCTTCATGTTTATAATACGTATGCGGGGATAATTGTCGGCATGCGCTATCTCTTCTTCATAATTGTCAATCTTTCCCCATCCGGCAAGTGGCATTTCCATGTTCGACTGACCTGTGCAGAGCCATACCTCGCCGATAAGCACATTATGCAGAGTGAGTGACGACGTGGCTTTTCCGTTCACAATTTCTTCAATGCTAATCTCATACGGACCTCCAGCCTTCGGGGTAGTTACCTCTACTTTCCAACCTCCGTTGGCAAGTGCAATAGCATCATACCTCTTTTTGTTCCAAGATGTAGTCACACGCACCATTGCGCCTTTGTGCTCTACCTCGCCCCAGATGGGAGCGTTTGTCTTCTGCTGCATAACCATGTTGTCGGAGAACATTGGTTGTAACTTAATTTGTGCATTCATGCAAAGTGAGAGCACAGTAAACATAATAGTCAGTATATTCCTCATAATTTCTCTTTTTTGTTTATTTTAAGACGATTATAGATAAAGAAACCAATATAAAACAAAGATTATTATAGTTGTTTTTAGTGTTTTCATAGTTTATAATCGTCTTTTATTTGTAAGCATTAATGCAAAATACACTATTGTCTAAAAAAATATAGCATGAGAGCAAAAGTTTTTCTTCTGAGTATGTTTTTTATGCCGGCATTGACTGTATGCGGGCAGAAACAGGCAGACCTGACGCAGTATGTGAACACACTTCAGGGAACGCACTCCAATTTCGGCTTGAGCCATGGAAATACCTTTCCCGCCACTGCAATGCCTTATGCCGTTCATGAATGGACTCCTCAGACGGGTCCTAACGGCGAAGGGTTCAAATATCTCTATGAGGCTGATGAGATTCGTGGTTTTGGGCAGTCGCATCAGTGCTCGCCATGGGTGAGCGACTATGCTGTGTACACTTTTTTTCCTGAAACAGGCAAATTGGTGGTGGACCCAAACAAGCGAGGTGCGAAATTCAGTCATGACAATGAATTGGGACGTCCTCATTATTACACAGTTACCTTCGGCAATGGTGTGAAGACAGAGTTTGCGCCTACGACTCGCGGCGTACACCTGCGCTTCTCATACCCTAAGAGCGATGATGCTTGGCTTGTTATCGACGGATATACAGGACAGAGTGAGATAAAAATCGACCCTGTGAAAAGAGAGGTTAGGGGATGGGTGAACAATCATCGTTTCGTCAACCACTCTGAAAACTTCCGCTGCTATTTTGTTATTAAGTTCGACAAGGCATTCGAGGATTATGGTACATGGGAGAACCGTCACAACAATACCTTCGTAAAGAGTACGGAAGGTGAGGGGAGAGGCTACGGCGCTTACTTGAAGTTTAAGCCGGGGGCAAAGGTGCAGGCGCGTGCTGCATCGTCGTATATCAGTTACGAACAGGCAGAGTTAAACCTCAAAACAGAATTAGGAAATGATAAAACCCTTGAGCAGACCAAGGCTCGTGGGCAACAGACTTGGAATGAACTGCTCAGTCGTATTAAGGTGGAAGGAGGTACCGAAGAGCAGATGCGCACATTCTACTCGTGCCTTTTCCGTGCAAACCTGTTCTCACGTAAATTTTATGAGCGCAAAGCCGACGGCACACCTTATTATTATAGTCCCTACGACGGTAAGATACATGATGGATATATGTACACCGATAATGGCTTCTGGGACACATTCCGCAGCCAGTTCCCTCTGACAAACATCTTGCATCCCACTCAGCAGGGACGATATATGCAGGCCATGATGAATGTTCAGTCGAAAGAGCTGGGTTGGTTCCCTTCATGGTCGTGTCCGGGTGAGACCGGTGGAATGCTCGGCAACCACAGCATATCGCTCTTTGCCGATGCCTATGCTAAAGGCATACGTACTGTTCCGGCAGACTCTATACTGAAAGGCTATGCCCATGAGGCGTTCAACAAGGGACCTTTCGGAGGAGCCAACGGCCGCGCAGGGTGGCAACACTATTTTACATTGGGCTATGTCTCTTTCCCGGAATCACACGGAAGTGTGTCGCAAACTCTCGAATATGCATACGACGACTGGTGTGCTTATAACTTAGCTCGGCAGAGTGGAAACAAGTTCTACGAGAATGTCTTCAAGCACCATCTCTATAATTATCGTAATCTTTGGGATTCATCCACAGGCTTCTTCCGCGGTAGAGGCATCGATGGCAAGTTCTACGAACCATTCGATCCGCTCGTGTGGGGCGGGCCTTACACCGAGGGTAATGCGTGGCATTATATATGGTCGGTGTTCCACGATGTGCAGGGTCTCATCAATCTATTTGGCTCCGACGAGGCATTCATAGCAAAAATGGATTCGGTGTTCTCGCAACCCCCTGTGGTTAAACCAGGTTGGTATGGTGGAAAAATTCACGAGATGGTTGAGATGGAAATTGCCAACATGGGCCAGTATGCTCATGGTAACCAACCTATCCAACATATGCCTTATCTATACAATTACGCCGGCCAGCCATGGAAGACTCAATATTGGGTGCGTCAGATTATGGAACGTCTGTATAATTCCACACCAGATGGCTTCCCAGGCGATGAAGATCAGGGAGGTATGTCGTCGTGGTATGTGCTATCGGCATTAGGAATCTATGCTGTCACACCAGGCACTAATCAGTATGTGATAGGCTCGCCGATTTTCCAAAAGGCGACAATCACTTTGGAAGATGGTAAGAAGTTTGTAATCGAGGCAAAGGATAACAGTAAGGAGAATGTGTATATACAATCAGGCCAACTTAATGGCGCTCCGCTCGACAAAAACTACATCACATATGATGACATTGCTGCTGGTGGAACACTCACATTCCAGATGGGCAGCACTCCAAATCTTCAACGTAATACCTCAAAGGCTGCAGCGCCATTCTCAATGTCTAAAAAGAAGAATTGAAATGAAACACCAAAACTGTACAGTTGCAACATTGGTGGCTTTAGCCCCAATTGTTTCTTATGCACAGGATGATCGTCCCAATGTAATAATAATATATACGGATGATCATGGAACGCTTGATGCTAATTGCTATGGTGCCACCGACCTGTACACGCCTAACATAGACTCGCTAGCCGCTCATGGGGTAAGTTTTAGCAGGTTCTATGGGGCTCCTGTTAGCTCTGCGTCTAGAGCCTGTCTGTTGACAGGGCAGTTCGCTAAGCACGCTGGTGTAACCGGAAATGCTGGGTGGACAGGTATCCCTGTTGGTAAAGAAACTATGGCCGACCGTATGCGCGCCAATGGCTATCAGACCGCGTGCATAGGTAAATGGCATCTGGGTTCTTGGAACGAATACCGTCCCACACAACGTGGGTTCGACTATTTCTGGGGTTTTCTT
>CACZRN010000003.1 GCA_902783625.1 uncultured Prevotellaceae bacterium | reverse complement strand
CAAGGCTGTCAAGTGCCCGTTCTCGCTATTGAAAGAACACGGTTCGATAGGTTACATCGAGCAAGGACAATACAAGATAGAATACCCCACCCCGTTCAACATGGAGCAGGAAGAGCTCGCGCTCACCGGTCGTCACAACATCTACAACTCGCTGGCAGCCGGCATCGCCTCGAACATCGCAGGCATAAAGAAAGACGTGATACGCGAGAGCCTCGGCAACTTCCCCGGCGTGGAGCACCGTCTCGAAAAGGTATGCCGTGTCAGGGGCGTGAGCTACATCAACGACTCGAAAGCCACGAACGTGGATGCCTGCTGGTATGCCCTCGAAAGCATGACCACCCCGACCGTGCTCATCATCGGAGGAAAGGACAAGGGCAACGACTACAGTCCGATCATCCCGCTCGTCAGGGAGAAATGCCGTGCCATTGTCTACCTGGGAGCCGACAACAGTAAGCTCCACGCCACGTTCGACCAACTCGGCATCCCCACCCGCGACACCCACTCGATGCGCCAGTGCGTCGATGCATGCTATGCTCTCGCCGAGCCGGGCGACACCGTACTGCTGAGCCCATGCTGCGCTTCGTTCGACCTCTTCAAGAACATGGAAGACCGCGGCGAGCAGTTCAAGACAATGGTAAGGGCACTGTGATCGGGAATTGAAAACTGAGAATTGAAAATTATGATTAGCATTTCAGTCTGAACAGAAGGATGCGATGCTTATTCAATCATAGAAAAGAAAAATGATAAACAAGACGCTGAATAATCTCTTCAAGGGCGACAAAGTCATCTGGATGGTGTTCTTCTTTCTGTGCATCATCAGCGTGGTAGAGGTCTACTCCGCCTCGTCAACCCTGACATATAAGCAAGGCAGCTATTTCAGTCCCATCATCAAGCACTTCGTGACGCTCATCTTGGGTATCGTGGTGATGTTGGTGGTGATGAACATACGCGTGCAATACTTCAAGATAGTAACTCCCTTCTTGCTCATCTTCTCGATAGTCACACTCATCTGGGTGCTTTTTGCCGGCGAGGTAAACGGTGCCTCGCGTTGGGTAAGTCTGATGGGTATTAAGTTTCAACCATCGGAGATTGCCAAGGGCACGATGGTGCTGGCCACGGCACAGCTGCTGGCTCACATGCAGACACCGAACGGTGCTGACCGCAATGCGTTTAAGTATATACTCACTGTGTGCGCACTCATTGTGCCACTCATACTCGTTGAGAATTTCTCAACTGCCGCTCTCATCTGTGCGGTAATATTTATGATGATGATTATTGGTCGTGTGCCCATGCAACAACTTGGAAAACTCCTCGGTGTGGTGATGGTGGTGATAGCTCTCTTCGTGGGATTGATACTCATGGCACCCGACGAGAAGCCCAAACCGCAGGCAGAAGCTGCGAGCACAGAGGTGGTGGTGAAGGTGGAAGAGCGCAATGCCGTGGAAAAAGTATTCCACCGTTTCTCTACATGGAAGGCTCGCCTGCTCGACTTCTTCGACAGCGAGGAAGTGGCACCAGAGGAGTTCGACCTCGACAAAGACATGCAGAAGGGACACTCGAACATAGCCATCGCCTCGTCGAACTTCATCGGCAAAGGTCCTGGCAGAAGTGAGGAGCGCGACTTTCTGCCGCAGGCATTCTCAGATTTCATCTATTCTATCATCATCGAAGAGCTAGGCGTCATCGGCGGATTTTTTGTACTGCTGCTCTACATAATACTGCTCATACGCACTGGTCGCATTGCTGGTCGCTGCGAGAAGAACTTCCCAGCTTTCCTAGCAATGGGAATGGCGCTGCTGCTTGTCACACAGGCAATGTTCAACATGTGCGTTGCCGTGGGTTTGGCACCTGTAACAGGTCAGCCGCTACCGCTGATTAGCAAAGGTGGCACCTCGACGGTGATAAACTGCGTATACATAGGGGTTATCCTCTCTGTGAGCATCTGGGCAACGAAGAAAAAGACTGCTGAGCCTGCACTGCAGAAGGTGAAAATGACTGTTGAGAGTTAATTCAAACGAATTTATTGAGCACAAAATACAACGACAAAAAAGGTGTTCTTACTGACAGACACATTAAATATAATATGGAAAACGATCTAAGAATTATCATAAGTGGTGGCGGCACCGGCGGACACATATTCCCCGCCATATCGATTGCCAACGCCATAAAAGCCAAGAGGCCCGATGCCAAGATTCTCTTCGTGGGAGCACTGGGGCGCATGGAGATGGAGCGCGTGCCGAAAGCGGGCTATGAGATAGTGGGATTGCCTATTATGGGCTTCGACCGCAAGAACCTGCTGAAGAACGTGAAGGTGATGATACGCATATGGAAGAGTCAGCACATGGCAAAGAAGATAATACGAGAGTTCCGCCCCACGGCAGCCGTGGGCGTGGGCGGATATGCCAGCGGACCAATGCTCAACAAGTGTGCTGCGGCAGGCATACCATGCCTGATACAGGAGCAAAACTCTTATGCGGGAGTAACCAACAAACTGCTTGCCAAGAAGGCGCAGAAGATTTGCGTGGCCTACGAGGGCATGGAACGATTCTTCCCTAAAGAGAAAATAATACTCACTGGCAACCCTGTGCGCCAAAACCTCCTAGAGTCGAACACTACTCGCAGTGAGGCATGCAGGACTTTCGGGCTCGATGAGAAAAAGAAGACTATCCTGCTTGTGGGCGGAAGTCTGGGGGCAAGGACCATCAATGAGAGCGTGCTGTCTAAACTCGACACAATAGCTGCCACCGATAACGTGCAATTGCTTTGGCAGACAGGAAAATACTATAGCGATGAGATTGCCCGCCGTCTCGAAGGCAAGAAGCCCGACAATCTGTTTGTCACCGACTTCATCAGCGACATGGCAGCCGCATACACCGCTGCCGACCTCGTGGTCAGCCGTGCCGGAGCAAGCTCGATAAGCGAATTCTGCCTGATAGGCAAGCCGGTGATACTGGTGCCCAGTCCGAATGTTGCCGAAGACCATCAGACAAAAAATGCCATGGCGCTCGTAGAGAAGGATGCCGCCATCTACATGAAAGACAGCGACGCCCCGCAACAGCTTGTTGACAAAGCCTTCGAAACGGTGGCCGACGATATGTTGCTGGCACGACTCAGTTCGAACATACTGAAGATGGCATTGCCAAACTCAGCAAGCATCATAGCCGACGAAGTGCTGAAAATGGCAGGCGAAGGTGTAAAATAAGAAACGCATAACAGAAAATGAAATTGGAATTTAAAGATATTAAGTCGGTTTATTTCGTCGGTGCCGGTGGTATCGGAATGAGTGCCCTCGCACGATACTTCATGCACAAAGGCATCGTGGTTGCAGGCTACGACAAGACTCCCTCGGAACTCACGCAGAGACTCGAGAAGGAGGGAATGCTGATACACTACGAGGAGAATGTCAATGAGATACCCCACGCGTGCAAGAATCCCGCATCGACACTCGTGGTGTACACCCCCGCCGTACCCGACGAGCATGCTGAGCTCCAGTATTTCCGCGCTGGAGGATTCGACATACAAAAGCGTGCCCAGGTGCTCGGTACACTGACAAAGTCTCATCATGCTCTATGTGTGGCAGGCACTCACGGAAAGACCACCACCTCTGCAATGTGCGCACACATAATGCACCAAAGCCAGCTTGACTGCAACGCATTCCTTGGAGGCATTACGAAGAACTACGGCACAAACTATATACTTGCTGACCACAGCGACTTCATCGTGGCCGAGGCCGACGAGTACGACCGCTCATTCCATTGGTTGCGCCCTTGGATGACGGTAGTAACGGCAACCGACCCCGATCATCTCGACATCTACGGAACGAAAGAGGCATATCTCGAAGGGTTCGCACACTACACCGAGCTCATCAAAGAGGGCGGCGCACTGATAGTGCATACAGGACTCGAACTGGTGCCACGCGTAAAAGACAGCGTGAAAATATACACCTACAGCCGCGACGAGGGTGATTTCCATGCCGAAAACATCAAGATCGGCAACGGCGAGATATCGTTCGACCTATGCTCTCCCATCGAGAACGTAAAGGGAATAGAACTTGGGCAACCAGTGTCGATTAACATCGAGAATGGCATTGCAGCCATGGCAATGGCACAGCTCAATGGATGCTCGGCCGAGGAACTGCGATATGGCATGAAGACATTCCACGGTGTGGAACGGCGATTCGACTTCAAGATAAAGAACGACCGCCACGTGTTCCTCTCAGACTACGCACACCATCCAAACGAAATATATCAGAGTGCAAAGAGCATACGCGAGTTGTATCAGGACAGGAAAATCACGGCCATCTTCCAGCCACACCTATATACTCGCACTCGCGACTTCTATCGCGAATTCGCTGAAGCGCTGAGTCAACTCGACGAGGTGATACTCTGCGATATCTACCCAGCACGCGAGAAGCCGATACCAGGGGTGACTTCAAAGCTTATCTACGATAACCTTGCGCCCGGTGTGGAGAAGAGTATGACCACAATGGACGATGTGCTCCCGCTGGTGAAGAGCCGCGATTTCGACGTGCTGATAGTGCTCGGAGCAGGCGACCTCGACACCCTCGTACCACAAATGACAAAGATTCTTGAAAGCAAGAAATGAGGATAAGTTTTAAGAAAACAGCTACCATCGTACTCGACCTGGCCCTCGCCGCCTACCTCGTGTTCGCATTCACCGCCTTCAACAAGCCGGACGAATCAAACATGAAATGTGAGCAGGTGAACATAAACATCGCCGACGAGTCGACCAACGGCTTCATCAGCTCCGATGAGATTGTGCACCGACTGAAAGCACACAAAATATATCCGTATAAGAAAACGATGTCGCTCGTCGACACTCGCAGGATAGAAGACGTGCTGAAGCAAAGCCCGTTCGTGAAAACCGCTGAGTGCTACAAGACCATCAACGGCAATGTGTCGGTGACAATATCGCAACTGACGCCCATCATACGCATAAAAGCGCAAAACGGCGACGACTACTACATAGACAACAAAGACTGCGTGATGCCCAACTCGAACTACACATCCGACCTCATCATCTGCACAGGAAACATCACACGCACATTCGCAACAAACTATATATCGCCACTTGCCACCGCTATAATGGACAACGACATGTGGCGCAACCAGATAGAACAGATAAACGTGCTGGCAGACAAAAGCATTGAGATAGTGCCAAGAATAGGCGACCACGTCGTATGTCTCGGACAACTGCCATCGAACAGCGACAAACAGCGACAGAAGAAACTCATAAAAGAGTTCCTCGACAAGAAAATGAAGCGACTGATGCTCTTCTACAAATACGGACTCTCAAAGGCTGGATGGAACAAGTATTCATATATAAACCTTGAGTTCGACAACCAGATAATATGTAAAAGACATCGCAAATAGGAACGAAAGAAGAAACCGACAAGAAATAAGAAACAAAATAAAATAAAAAGTGTTATGCCAAAGGAATTTATAGTAGCAATCGAACTCGGTTCATCGAAGATAACCGGTATCGCAGGAAAGAAAAACCTCGACGGCAGTACATCAATACTCGCTGTAGTTGAGGAAGACGCCACATCGTGCATCCGCAAGGGTGTAATCTACAACATCGACAAGACAGTGCTCGCTCTCTCGTCGATAGTGAAACGTCTGGAGAAACAACTCAAGAACAAAATCTCGCAGGTATATGTGGGAGTGGGCGGACAAAGCATCCGCAGCATAAGAAACGTGATAGTGAAGGATCTCGACGAGGACACGAAGATCAGCAAGGACATGATCGACGAACTCATGGATGCCAACCGCAGCATGACATATCCCGAACAGGAGATTCTCGACGCCGTGACACAGGAGTACAAGGTCGACTCGCAGTATCAAATCGAGCCTGTCGGCATACAGTGTCGACGCCTTGAGGGTAATTTCCTCAACATACTGTGGCGGAAGACTTTCTATCGCAATCTGAACAAATGTTTCGAGAACGCAAACATACCCATCGCCGAGATGTATCTGGCACCTCTGGCAATGGCCGACGCCGTGCTCACCGAGGCTGAAAAACGCTCGGGATGCATGCTCGTGGATCTCGGAGCCGACACAACAACCGTGTCGATCTACTACAAGAATATACTGCGCCACTTGGCGGTGATTCCTCTGGGAAGCGCAAACATCACGAAAGACCTTGAAAGCCTGGTGATTGAACACGACGACGCAGAGGCAATGAAACTGAAATATGCATCAGCATATACCGACGACTCCGACATCGATCCGACCAACATGATGAAGGTGAACAGCGAGCGGGAGATAAGCAGCCGCGACTTCATCGAGACGGTGGAAGGACGTATGCAGGAGATTGTTGAGAATGCCTGGTATCAGGTGCCTAACGACTATCTCGACAAGATTAACGGCGGTATCGTTCTGACTGGCGGAGGTGCTAACATCAGAAACGTGGAGAAGGCATTCCGCCACCATACAAACATCGACAAGATAAGGGTTGCCAACTTCGTTCTGCCCGCAATAAATGCCAATCAACATGAGATAACAGCCCGCGACGGACGCATGAACACAATCCTCGCACTGCTCATCAAGGGCGACATGAATTGCTCGGGAGGTGAGCTGACAAGCGATCTCTTCGAAGTAGGTGACGAGAAAGACCCTGTTATGCAGGGCACACCACACCCAACATCGGGAACGGGAAAGGTGCAGACCGAAGCAGAGAAACAGCAGGCTGAGGAAGAGGCACGCCGGAAGAAAGAGGAAGAAGAGCGTAGAATAGAAGAGGAAGAGCGCAGACAGCGCGAAGCCGAAGAGGAAAAAAGAAGGAAAAACTCTTGGTTCAACAAAATCCTGAGAGGCATAAAGACCTTCGGAGAGAATATGATAAAAGAGGAAGAATAAACAATCAGGCACAGGGATAAGTGACAAGATGCGGACAGTAAAACAACAATGAACATCGAACTCAACATCCCGTGCAAACAACTCCTTAACAACATAACACATACGCATATTAAAAATCGTTCCACAAACATTAAAACAACACACCATTATGGCAGAAGATAACATACCAACAATGCTTGATTTCGACGACAGACCGATACTGGACTTCGGTGAGAAAGAAGTGAGCAAGAAAATCATTAAAGTGATTGGAGTAGGCGGTGGCGGCGGTAATGCCGTAAACCACATGTACAGAGAAGGCATACACGACGTTACTTTCGTGCTCTGCAATACCGACAGTCAGGCGCTGAGCGACTCGCCCGTACCTGTGCATCTACAACTTGGAAAAGAGGGACTGGGAGCCGGTAACCGCCCTGAGAAGGCAAAACAGGCTACCGAGGAGAGCATCGACGACATTAAGCGAATGCTCAACGACGGCACACGCATGGCGTTCATCACCGCAGGAATGGGCGGAGGAACAGGAACAGGTGCCGCACCGGTGATTGCACGAGTATCGAAAGAGATGGACATACTGACAGTGGGAATAGTGACAATACCGTTCAGATTCGAAGGCGACAGAAAGATCGACCAGGCTCTCGACGGCGTTGAGGAAATGTCGAAATACGTTGATGCTCTGCTCGTTATAAACAACGAGCGACTGCGCGACATCTATCCCGACTTCTCCGTGAAGGAGGCATTTGCCAAGGCCGACGACACCTTGAGCGTGGCAGCACGAAGCATTGCCGAGATAATTACAAACCACGGAGTGATAAATCTCGACTTCAACGACGTGAAGACCGTACTGAAAGACGGCGGCGTGGCTATCATGTCAACAGGCTACGGCGAGGGAGAGGGACGCGTGCAGAAGGCTATCGACGACGCTCTGACATCGCCACTACTGAACAACAACAACATCTTCAACTCGAAGAAGATTCTGCTCAACATCATCTATTCCGACGATGGAAACGAGAAATCGGAACTCCAGATGGAGGAGATGTCGGAGGTGCACGAGTTTATGTCGAAATTCAGCCGCGACTTCGAGATTAAATGGGGACTGGCCATCGACCCGAGCCTAGGCAACAAGGTGAAGGTGACAATCCTCGCAACAGGATTCGGAGTGAAGGACATCGACGGCATGGACAGTCACATCGGTCGCAAAGTTGGTCAGGAAGAGGCTGATCGTCTGGCCCGCGAGCAGGAGAGAGCAGCCGAGCTGGCAACACGACGCGAGGAATATTACGGCGGCAGAGGGAGCAACAATCTCAACAAGCGTCGCCCGCATATCTTCCTCTTCAACCCTGAAGACCTCGACAACGAGGACGTCATCCAGGCTGTGGAAGACACTCCGACCAACAAGCGCACACGCCAGATGCTCACCAACATACGCAACATCGCCAACGGAGGAAAACCCACCGACGGCGAGACACAGCAGGAGCAGGCACCGGGAGTAATCTCATTCGCATAAACAACTCCATCCCGGAGGAGAACATGTTATTATGTTAATACGTAAACTTGTTAATTAGCATCATTATGACACTTTTCGATCAAATAAGCGAAGACATCAAGGCTGCGATGAAAGCGCGCGACAAGGTGCGGCTCGAGACGTTGAGAAACATCAAGAAGGTGTTTCTCGAGGCAAAGACAGCACCGGGAGCCAACGACACTCTCGACGATGCCGACGCTCTGAAGATAATATCGAAGCTCGCCAAGCAAGGCAAGGAAACAGCCGCCACCTACACACAGGCAGGTCGTCAGGACCTTGCCGATGCTGAACTGGCACAGGTGGAGGTGCTCGAGAGCTATCTGCCTAAGCAGCTGAGCGAGGGAGAGATAGAGGACGAGGTGAAGAAAATCATCGCCGAGACGGGCGCCACCATGATAAAGGAGATGGGCCGCGTGATGGGAGTAGCCACGAAGAAAATGGCTGGCCGTGCCGACGGAAGAGTTGTATCGGAAATAGTAAAACGCCTGCTCTCGTAGTCGCCTTCAGCCACTGTCAGGCCCACAGTTCGCGGACAACATCGAGCGAACGCAGCTCTGGGAACGATGCCACGTGAAGCCGATAGTAAAGTATTATGATATCGACAATCCTGTTTCGCTCACTTCGGGTGAGACGAAACAGGTGCATCGTCTCGAAATTCATACGCAATAGAGTGATAACATGCGATGCATCCTCGGGCGACAGATAGTCGGGATGCAACGGTGATGTGCGCACAAAACAAGCGTTGCGCATATCGAAAAAGTCGCCCTCGACATAATCATCCACATTGGGCATGAAGCCTATGAAACGGCTCAGGCGCATCATGAACACCAGATGGAAGTTGGCATAATGCTGCCGGCTTCCATCAAGCCATAATATACTGTTTTTGATATACTGAAAGAACCCCTCGGAGGCATCCTCTCCACGCGAGCAGAAATAAAGAAACTCAGCCAGAAAAAGAGCAATACCGAGCTTTGCGGGATCGGTGGCAAGCGAGGCAAAGGGCACACTTATGCGCGCATCGCGCAAATGCTGCAACTCGCGATTCTGACGCATATCGAGCTCAATACTCAACAGCGTAAGTGGCTGAAACAACTGCCGTTTCAGCTTGCCACGCTGAGTCTTGGGCATGTTCACTGCAACAGTCACCACACCCTCGCTCTCGGTGAGCAGATTGATAATCAACCTGTTCTCGCCATACTTCAGACTACGCAATACTATCGCCTCTGTCTTTGTAAGCATATCCACATGCAAAGATACAGCAACTCGCTCGGAGAGCAAAATAAAAACGCACCTTTCTGCACACAAACCGATTCGACTTTACTTATCAAAAAAGCTTATATAACGCCATTAAACACACCCTCCCCCATGCATGGCATGCAACCTGCAAATAATTTTGCTAGCATTTGGAGCCCCTTGATAAGGGGCAGACGTAAGGCAGGGATTTTTTTTACCAACATTAAAAAGACTCTTTATTAAAAATTTTGCTAGCATTTGGAGCCCCTTGATAAGGGGCGGACGTAAGGCAGGGATTTTCTTTCACTCGAAATTTTGCTAGCAAAAT
>CACZRN010000002.1 GCA_902783625.1 uncultured Prevotellaceae bacterium | reverse complement strand
GAAGGAGGTTTATCTCCCCAGCACATTGACATATGTCGGTAACAATGCTTTCCTGAATTGCGGAAACTCGCTTGTCATTTATGCTGCGTGGATTGACAAGGTCCCGACATTTGGTACTACTGTATTCTCAAACGCGTCGTATAGCACGACAGTTACCAGAATCTACGTACCCACACGTGCGGGCCGCGACATTGTTAATGCTGATGCCACACTGAACGCTCTCAGCGCAACAGTGACAGTAGATCCTTCGAAGGCAAACGACGGTCAGTTGACACTTAATTCCAAGAATTTCTTCTATGTCGTAACAAAGATGCCCACATCGTCGGCTGACGGAGAACTGTCGATGGTAGGTGCAGATTGCGCAGATATACGTACCACAAGCCTTGGTCCTCTTTTCTTCGTACAGAACTCAAGTGGTCGTAACTTGCGACTTGCCCTTACGGCAATCGCTCCGTATGCTTTCTATGGGAATACGAGTGTGACGTCGGTTGCTAATGTGAGCAACACCGCCATTGGCAACTACGCATTCTATGGCTGCACTAATCTGACACAGGCGAATATCCGTAGCGGCTCGATAGGTTCTTATGCGTTTTACAATTGTAGTGCGTTGTCAAGTCTCGTTCTTGGCAACGAGAGCGATTCTTATGATCTCACTGTAGGCGACTATGCCTTTTACAATACGGCTATTGAGACAGTGACCATCAACAAGAACGTGACGCAATTGGGCTCGAGCATGTACTCCTCATACAGAGCTTTCGCTGGTACCAAGCTTAAGACTATAACCGTGTCGAGTGGAAACACGATATATTCGTCGTACAACGGCATGCTCTACGACAAGAACCAGGTACAACTATATTATGTTCCGCAATACACTACTTACACTCAGTTGTGGCATACTGTCTTTGCTCCGAATATGAAAACTATAACTTATGGTGCTATGTACTCTAACAAGACGCTGACGCTTGTCGATATTCCTTACGGAGTCACAAGCATAGGAGCGTATGCCTGCTATTCGGTTTCTACTCTTACCGACATACGCATTCCAAGTTCCGTGACTAGTATCGGTAACTATGCTTTCAGCGGTTTGTCGAGTTCAGCTGTTTTCAGTTGCGCGTGGCTTTCGACAAGCAACCTGCCTTCGTTCGGTACATCACCGTTCGGCACGATGACGGGCTTTACCATGAAACTGCCCACACAGCAAGCCGTAGAGTCAATGCCAGGCAACAACGCAGTATTACAGGCTTGCAGCCCGAAATATGCTGTCGCGCCCATTACGGCAAGTGATGTTGTCTCCACTTCTACATCCAGCGATCCGCAGACTCGCTGCTATGTCGTGACACAGGCACCTACGACAACGACAACAGGTAAGATGGCGCTTGTGGGGGCTAATGTGTACAATAACAATGGTACACTTTATATGGGCGACACCGAGATGGAGTACGACAGCAAGATAGCTCTCCGCGGCTCGGCGGTTATACAGCGAATCTACTGCGACGAGATAGCCCCAATGGCTTTCATCAATGACACATACGTCAAAAAGGTACTCTTATCGTTCTCTGTGGGCAAACCTGGCATAGAATGTATCAGTGGCAGTGCCTTCGAGGGATGTAAGAATCTCACCAACGTGGCAATACAGAGTCCTGCAGCTATCAAGAGTATGGCATTCTATAACTGCCCCGCACTGAACACCATTCAGATATATGACACCACAAACAGCATCACGGAGATAGGCGACCAAGCCTTCGCCGAGCCCGATGGCACAGAGAAGCCTGTGACTGAGATGACAATCCCGCAATCGTGTACATTGATTCAACCAACGGCATTCTTCAACACTAAGATATCTAAGTTCACAGTTAGCGGGTTGAACCGATACTATTCGGCATACTACGGCATGATATTCAACTATGCTCAGAATACGCTCGTTGTAGTTCCGCCGTATGATGCTACGACAGACTATTCTCCTGCTACGCCTTCGATATTCCCCGACAATATGACCACGATAGGCGATTATGCTTTCTGTCGAAACAAGAAAGTGCAATATATCGAGGTGCCTTATGGCGTCAGTAAGATAGGCGCTTATGCTTTCAGCAGCATTCCTACGCTGAAGTATGTCAACTTCCCCTCCTCGATGACGACTTATGGCAATAAAATACTTTACAACAGCTCGGGCCTTACAGCCATTGGAGTGAACACTCTGACTCAAACGCACGTAACAGCTAGCGATGCTATGCTTGCCGACTTGCCAGACGACTTCACTGTATATTGCGGATCATTTGATCCTTATCCCTATGCCTCGAACATCACACACTGGAAGAGGATGAATAAGATAATGTTAGGCGCTTACGACTTTAGGAGCGTTTCCGAGGATTGGCTAAACTTGGTATATTATACTGTCCCTGACCCATCTAAGGCAGAAGCGCGAATAGTGCGTTCGTATTACAGAGGTGTACAGCAGAAGCATGAAGGGGAATTGAAAATCGCATCTTCCGTCTTTTGGCATGGAAGAACGTATAGCGTTACATCGCTCGGTAGTGAAGCGTTTCGTGAGAACACAGGTTTGACATCTGTTACACTGCCGAATACGATAACTGAATTCGAGGGTACGAACACAACTGTCATCAATTCTACTGGAGGTGCTCAGTTCTATGGTTGCACAAACCTGAAAAAACTGAATATACCTGTAGGGATAAAATCTATTCCTATGTTTTGTTTCGAACATTGTGGGCTTGAGACAATAAGAGTTCCGTATGGAGTGGAAGAAATAGGAGTTTGTGCTTTTAATGGCTGCTATGGATTGAAGAACTTGTATCTTCCATCATCTGTCAAAATGATTGTTTCCCCAATTATAATGTTTAGTTATAATAATCTTGGAGAATTGACGCGTGACATCACTTTTGAGGAAGTGTACGTTAATTTTGATCTCGACTTATTACATGGTGATGGCTTCCTTTGTAACGCTGTATCTAAATTTGACAACAGTTTTTATGTACCCTACGAAGACTATATTAATGATGAGAGGCTTGCTCCTTTGAAAGCGATGTATCCGAAGGCCACATTTAAGCCTGGCGCTTATGACTTCATAATCTCCGACACTGACTTAGGTACAGCATGGTGCACGGTGACGAAAGCCGCAACAGGAACTTCGCAGCAAGCAGCAGGTGAGGCAAAGTATGTACGCGGCCCATCGCCCACACAGACATTACAAGCTACCATCGGTTTGGTGAAGCAGGAATCGCCATGGGTGTCAGGCGCGTACCCATCAGAGCAGAGATACTACAATGTGAACACTATGGCTGTCGGAGCGTTCGACGATTGCGTGAACCTTACCAAAGTGACGCTCAACACTGAGCTTGACAGTATCCCCGACTACGCATTCAGAAACACAATACAACTTTACGCGTTCCCATTCGAGAATGCATTATGCAAGAAACTGAAACATATTGGCCTTAAAGCGTTCTATAACTCTGGCCTTTCAGGCGATATGATGGTGACACTTTATAAGGGATTTATTAATTATGATGCTTTCTCTAGTTGTAAGCGATTGAATAGTCTTTTGATAGCCGACGATTATTATTATGATTATTTTAATGATGTACACTTCTCAATAGATGAAATGAACTCCAATTTCCGATGCTATTTGCCTGAAAAAGCATTCTATGGAGTACTTGATAAATATGAAAGTCCGGGTTATTATGATAAGGTATTCCCGTATGTCAGGTCGAAATGTAAATATAGTTTACATGCATTCCCCTTGGTGCGTAATAGAAACGGAGAACTCTCAGAGACTCCAGCAATAAAGCTTGGTAATATTCTCAAGGAAGGCGGTAAAATCTATCGTGCGGCGTGCAAGCGACAGAACCCTGTGGATGCAAACGGGTATACAGACCTTATAGAGGTGGACGTCGACCCGCAATATGATTACGAGTACAGCGGTGCTTACGAGAGTGAGGGATATGTCTTCGAACTGCAGCCTGGAAAGATATACAAGCTCGACAGGCAGGCTTTGTCGAACCTGGCAGGTAAGAACGGGTCTTCAAGTGATTATGAGTACAATTTGCTTAAGGATGCGCTCAGTTTTAAGGCAGAATGGCCATGGTATTATGGTCGTGCAATAAACTCAGGTGAGTATGTTGCTTCTGCAAAGGATTTTGATAATCTTTCAGATTTTTATTTTAGTAAGGTATCCTCTCCAATAGAAGAAAGTAATACTTTGGTTCCTCCTGTATATGTCAGTCTATCTGACTTCTCTCAGTCACCGATACCAAATAAAATCCGCTTCCGTATACCTGTAACCTACGACCTCAACGGCGACGGCAAGGTATCGACAGCCGATATACAGGTTATCATCAACGAGATGAAGAAGCCCGCAGCATCGCAGAACATGAGCTACGACCTCAACGGTGACGGCAAGATCAGTACAGCAGACATACAGGTCATCATCAACGAGATGAAAAAGTGATCATATTCGTGGTCGCTCGATGCGACCACGAATATGAAGTGAAAAGTGAAAAACGAAAAGTGAAAAATCTCTGACCACGGATTAAGCAGATTTTTCATTCTGACACTACACAAATAATATAGATTTCACAGATTTGAGTAGAATGAATCTGTGAAATCTTTTTTTATGGGTATTATTTTATGGAAAATCTGTTTAATCAGTTTAATCTGTGGTAAGTAATATAGTGTAGAGTGTAAAAAGACTCCCTGGACTTTGAGCTGCAGGGAGTATTTTTGTTACATTGTTACAAAGTTACACTTTGTGATATGTAGTGACAAAAAAACAGCGGAGTGAATATCACATCCATTCCGCTGCCTGATATTAACTATTTGAAAAGATATGTAGAGGTTATTCCTCTTCTTTCTTCGTCTGTGGGAGAAGTAGGTTGAGAATCACTCCCACTAATGCCGAGAGTCCGATACCGCTCATCGAGAACGTGCCATAGGTGAGCACTGCACCGCCGATGCCTACCGTGAGCGTGAGGCTGACGATAATCACGTTGCGGGTCTCGTTGAGGTTTACCTTGTGGTTGATGAGGTTCTGCACACCCACGCTGGCGATGGTACCGAAGAGCAGTAGCATGATGCCTCCGAGTACTGCTGAGGGAATGCTCTGCAGTATAGCGCTGAGCTTGCCTATCACTGAGAATACTATTGCTGTGATGGCAGCGATGCGTATTACCTGCGGATGGCTCACGCGTGTTATCTGCATGGCACCTGTCACCTCGCTGTAAGTGGTCACCGGAGGGCCTCCGAGGAATGAGGCTGCCAGACATGCGAGTCCGTCACCGAACATTGTGCGATGAAGTCCGGGGTCTTTCACAAAGTCTTTGCCTGCCACCTCGCTGACAACATACACGTCGCCGATGTGCTCAACAACAGGTGCGATGGCTACAGGAATCATGAAGATGAACGGTTCCCAGCTGTAATCGGGCAGATGGAAGTGTGCTATCGACGAGGGTAGTGCGAACCATGACGCTGCTGCCACACCGCTGAAATCTACAAGTCCCATGCATATTGCCACTATGTAGCCTACGATTATTCCGCACACCACAGGCACGAGCTTGAGCATGCCGCGCCCGAAGGTGAGAACAATTATGGCAGTGATGAGCGAGATGCCTGCGAGGAGCCAGTTCTCCTTAGCCATGTTCACTCCCGCACCCGACAGCGACAGACCGATGAGCATTATCACTGGTCCGATGACTA
Source organism: uncultured Prevotellaceae bacterium (assembly GCA_902783625.1). GTDB lineage: Bacteria > Bacteroidota > Bacteroidia > Bacteroidales > Bacteroidaceae > Prevotella. The sequence goes on along the minus strand of CACZRN010000002.1, from coordinate 7,442 downwards.
CTGGCGGGAACAGGCGGTCGAGCAGTTTCTTTCCCTGCCACTTAATCAATGCTGACATCACGAAATACACGAGTGCCACTCCTGCCATGCCTGCCAGCGTTCCAGACATGCCCCACTGCTTCGAGGCAGAGATGATGGGTGCGATGAAAGCGAAGCTTGAGCCGAGGAAGATGGGCACCTTGCCCTTAGTGACCAGATGGAACAATAGCGTGCCTATACCAGCCGAGAACAATGCTGTGGAAGGGTCGAGACCGACGAGCAGAGGCACCAATACGGTTGAACCGAAGGCGACAAACAGGAATTGTATGCCTACAACGGTTTTTCTAGTTGCTGTTAATTCTGTATTCATAGTGTTGAAAAGATAATGTTTCTGGAGGTATGAAGTTATGGAGTTAAGGAGTTATGGAGTTAAGGAGTTAAGACATATGACTGTCTTTTAAATTCTTTAGAAGCGAATAACTGCTTGCTGATGAGCGAAGCGAATAGTGGCTTTCTTCTTAGGCCGAAAGGCCGGTAACTTCTTAACTTCTTTACTTCAATATTATGAATTATGCATTATGCATTCTAGAAGTTCCACTTGGCAGCTACTGTAGGATTCACGAAGAACGATTTGTCGTTGTAGGTGTTGTAGATGAAGTTGCTGCTTATCTCTATCTCAGAGCCGAGGCTGAAGTGAGGATTGAAATTATACCAGAACTGTGGCTCGGTGAGTATTACCAGCTGTCCGTGGCCGTTTGCTTTCTCGCCACGCCAGAAATCGATGAATCCTGAGCAGGTGAACTTCCTGTCGAAGAAATTAAGTCCCCACACGCCTGTCAGCTGCAGTCCCGGGTATGAGCGGGTGTTCTCGTAGCTCTTGAAATAATGCTTGTACATGAGCTGCACCGACCATGTCTTTGAGAAGTCGGCGTTGTGGTTGTTCCATGCTGCACCGACGAGTGCTGCCTGCTGGAAGCTGCCGAAGCGGTTGAGACCGCCGTTGTACTCAATGTGTGCGGCAAAAGGCGACTGCTTCCCAAGATTGAATTCGCGTGAGATCTCGGTGTAAGCACCTTCTGTGAACTTACGGCTGAAATCGATATCAACGAAGTAGAACCACGAACCCCACTTGTCGGCTTTGAACTGCTCAAGTGTCATCGTAACCTTCTGACGTCCGCCTTCCTCATCAGGGTAGATGTTACGTCCGAAATCGTAGTGCAACTGCACATTTTGCGCCTGCAGGGCGATGCTGAACAAAGCCATCACCGAGCAAAGAATGATTTTTTTAGTCATTGTTTTTAGTTTTATTTTGGTTATAATAATGGTGCAACGTATTTGAGTACGAAGAAGAAAGCGAGTATGTACATCATCAGCGAAATGTCTTTATGCTTACCTGTGAGCACTTTCACGATGACATAGCTGAGCATTCCGAGCACGATGCCTTCAGAGATGCTTGCGGTGAATGGCATTGCGATGATGGTGATGAATGCGGGCACCGACTCGGTGAAGTCGCTGAAGTTGATGTGTGTGATGGTCTTAGTCATCAGCACGCCTACTATTACCAATGCGCTTGTTGTGGCTGCCGATGGTATGACGAGGAACAGCGGCGAGAAGAACAGAGCCACAAGGAACAGCATTGCCACGGTGAATGCTGTGAGACCAGTGCGTCCGCCGGCTGCAATACCGGTTGTGCTCTCAACGTATGTCGTGACGGTTGATGTACCGCAGAGTGCGCCAACGGTGGTACCTACGGCATCGGCCATCAGTGCACGGTTCAGTCCATGTATCTTGCCAGTTTCCTTATCCACCATACCCGCACTCGTCGATGTACCGATGAGTGTGCCGAGAGTGTCGAACAGGTCCATAAAGAGAAGCGTGAACACCACGACGTAGTAGTTGATGTCGAGGGCAAGGAATCGCGAGAAGTCCATCTTCAGTGCTACAGGTTCCATTGAGTGAGGCATGCTTACCAGCGAGAATCCTTCGGGGATGTGTGTCACTCCGAACGGGATGCCGATGATGGTGATGATGATAATTGTGTAGAACAATGCTCCGCGGAGTCCCAGTGCCATGAGTATTCCACCGAGTAATATTCCAGCCCCTGCCAGTATCGACATTGCCGTCCATGGACCGAGAGTGGTCACGGTGGCATCGCTTGCTACGATTATTCCGCCGTTCTTCAGTCCTATGTAGGCGATAAACATTCCAATACCCACCGAGATGGCATAGCGCAGGTTGATGGGGATGGCGTTCACTATAGCCTCGCGCACCTTGAAAAGTGTAAGCAGGATGAAGATAACACCTTCGAAGAGCACTGCTGCCAATGCCTGTTGCCATGTGTAGCCCATGGTAATCACCAGTGTGTAAGCGAAGAATGCATTGAGTCCCATGCCTGTAGCAAGTGCAAATGGCAGTCGGGCGTAGAATGCCATCACCAGTGTGGCGATAGCTGCTGCAACCACTGTTGCCGAGAATAGTGCGCCCTTGTCCATACCTGTCTCACCGAGGATGAACGGGTTGACAGCAAGGATGTAGGACATCGTTAAGAATGTTGTAAGACCAGCCAGTAACTCTACCCTGACAGAGTGTTTACCAGGATCAAAACCTAAAACCGATAAGAATTTTTTCATAATGGTAATTAATATATTAAGTGTTAAAAAAAATCTCAACCTCACCTCATAACATCTTACCATCTATGTCGTTTGTCACGACTCGGCAAAGATTATACTCTCTGCCTTTGCTGCTCCAGAAAAATCACTTCTTACCTTTTTATTTTCTTACCATTTCAACCATCTTCTTTGCCGCATTGTCGGGAGCATTATCGCTTCCAAGTCGATGGTCGAGCTCGTCATATTCGGCAAGCATCTTCTCCCTGCGGTTGCCTCCAGGAAGTATTGCTGTGAGCTCCTTGCGGATGTTCTCTACCGAGAATCTATCGGCAAGCAGTTCCTCGACAATCTCTTTGTCGGCAATCAGGTTGACGAGCGAAATAAACCTGACCTTTATTATGTGTTTGAATGCAAATCTCACGATGTGTGGTATGGGAGTCTCGTAGCACACCACCTGCGGCACGTCGAACAATGCCGTCTCGAGTGTTGCTGTTCCGCTGGTGACTAATGCAGCCGTGGAGTGTGCAAGTAAAGGGTAGGTGGCGTTCTTCACCAGATGCACGTGGCTGCCTTGGGCGAACCGCTCGTAATAATCGTCGGTAATCGAGGGCGCTCCTGCCAGCACAAACTGGTAATCTCTCATCGAGCGTGTCGCCTCAATCATTGCGGGCAGGTTGTCCTTTATCTCTTGCTGTCGGCTTCCTGCAAGCAGTGCCACTATCGGTTTGTCGGGTTCAAGGCCGTTGGAGGCGCAGAAGTCGCTGAATGGTTGTGTGTAATTCTGGCGGAATGCTCTCACCTCGCTCTCGGTGGGATTGCCTACATAGTGGATGGGGTAGTGGTGCTTGCCCTCGTAGAATGCCACCTCGAAGGGCAATATCGAGAACATCTCATCGACGTATTTCTTTATCTGCTTTATGCGCCACTCTTTCCACGCCCATATCTTCGGTGAGATATAGTAGAACACCTTGAAACCTTTCCTGTGGGCATACTTTGCGATGTCGAGGTTGAATCCGGGATAATCTACGAGTATCACCACGTCGGGTTTCCACTCGCTGATGTCGCGTTTGCACATCCGCATGTTTTTCATTATCGTAGGCAGGTGTAGCAGCACTGGCACGAATCCCATGTATGCCATGTCGCGATAGTGCTTCACCAGTTCACCTCCCTCCGCTGCCATAAGGTCACCGCCGAAGCATCTGAATTGTGCGTCGGCATCGCTCTTCTTGAGCGAGTGCATAAGATGCGAGGCATGCAGGTCGCCGCTCGCCTCACCTGCTATGATGTAGTATCTCATCTATCTCCTCCATTGCTTCGTAGGCTGTCACGTCGATGCGTGTAGGAGTCACAGCCACATATCCGTGATTGATAGCCCACTGGTCGGTGTCCTCAGCCTCGGGCTCGTCGTTGCGGTATTCACCCACCATCCAGTAATAGTCGTACCCTCGTGGATGGTGCATCTTCTTCACTTCGTTAATCCACGATCCGCGTGTCATGCGGCACAGTTTCATGCCCTCGAATGTTTCCCTCACCGGCACGTTCACGTTGAGGCACACCCCCCGTGGCAGACCATTCTGCAACACCTTCGCCACTATGTCTCTCACCACTTGGCGCATGGGCTCGAAGTCGGCATCGGCTCTGTGGTCGCAGAGCGAGAACGCAACCGACGGGATATATTTCATGCACCCCTCGAGAGCCACGCCCATCGTGCCGGAGTAGTGCACGTTCACCGTAGAGTTGTCGCCGTGGTTTATTCCGCTGAGAATAATGTCGGGCCATCGCTCTGTGCACAATTGGCTCAGTGCCAGTTTCAGCGAATCGACGGGAGTGCCGTTTGATGCCCATACCTCAGCAGTGCCGATGTCTGCCTGTCGTGTCAGTGTGAGCGGAGTGGTGGCAGAGAAGGCACATGCAGCACCTGAGCGCCCTGTGTCGGGAGCGCACACGAGTATGTCGCCAAGTCCTTCAACCATCGAGACAAGCGCGCGGATGCCTTTTGCCTCATAGCCGTCGTCGTTGGAGATAAGTATGAATGGGCGATTGTTATATGCCATTTAAGAGCAAATTTTTATTATTTCGTGTTTCCATCTGCGAAGTTAATCAAATTTGATTTTATGACAAAATAAAACATAGGTTTTTATTGCATGTTTTTTGAAAAACTTTCTGTATTTTTGTCAGCGCAAAGCATATACTTCACTTGATGGAAAGAAACAAAGAGATTTACAAGGTTACTTTGGTGGGAGGAGCGGCAAATGTGTTCCTTCTTCTCATCAAGTTTTTGGCAGGTGTCTTGGGGCATAGTGCTGCAATGATTGCCGATGCCGTGCATTCGCTGTCAGACTTTGTCACCGACATCATCGTGCTGGTGTTCATCCGTATCAGCGGCAAGCCACAGGATAAGGACCACGATTACGGCCATGGCAAGTATGAGACGCTTGCCACCACCTTGATAGGCTTGGCATTGCTGCTGGTGGCATGTGGCATCCTCTATAGCGGAACAGCTAAGATAATGAGATGGTTTCAAGGCGATGTCTTGACTGCTCCCGGCATACTGGCGTTCTGGGTGGCACTGTTGTCTATTGCCGTCAAAGAATGCATCTATCGCTACACCACTGCGAAGGCACGCATATTCAACTCGCAGGCACTGGAGGCTAACGCCTGGCATCACCGTAGCGATGCCCTGTCGTCGGTAGGCACAGCCCTTGGCATCGGAGGTGCCATCTTCCTCGGACAGCGTTGGACGGTGCTCGATCCCTTGGCATCGATTGTCGTGGGACTGTTCATCGTTAAGGTGTCGTTCGACTTGCTGGGCAACGGCATCGGCGATCTTACCGAACGCTCTCTCCCCGATGCTATCGAGAAGGAGATGATAAGCATGGTCTCTACACTGCCGGGGGTGGTGGAGCCTCACAATCTAAGGACCCGAAGGATAGGCAACCATTACGCCATCGAGATTCATATCAGGATGGACGGTGACATCACTCTGCGTGAGGCTCACGACAAGGCATCCGAGGTGGAGCGCTTGTTAAAAGACCGTTACGGAGAGGAGACGCATGTCGCAGTGCATGTAGAGCCCCTCCCAAGCCATTCACGGTAGCTTTATCATTGCTGCTCTATGATGTTTTATTGCACTTATAGCAGCAAGAAAAAACGGCCACAGAAAAATTTGCTAGCAAAATTTTCAATAACTGGGCACTTTATTGCGATTAAAGAGGCTTCCTATTCGAAATTTTGCTAGCAAAATTATTATCAGGTAAATAAGGAGAGTGTAGAATGTAGAGTGGAGAATGTAGAGTGTAGAGTGGAGAATGTAGAGTGTAGAGTGACACTCCGCACTCTCCCTTCTCCCTGTTTATTCTATAAAAAACACATCTATTAACCATTTTTTTTCGCTAAATAAAGAAATAATTTAATTATTTTGCTTAAATTTGAAGCGGATTATGCACTCATGCTTCCCATTGTGGTTAAAACTCTCCGAAACGTGGTTAGCCACAGAGTGTTAGATAATAGTACACATTAAATCTTTAAAACAAAATTGGCAAAAATGAAATACTGCTGTTTAATTATGCTGTCGATACTACTTTTAAATTGTAGTAATAATAGGAAATGTAAGTCAAATGAAATCATGCAGGACTCTATAGCACTGAGAGATTCCTTGGATTATTTACATAAAAAGTTACATGGCAACCATGTCGACTTTAATTCATGGGGAAATGTCTCTGATGTTCTGTTGAGAGACGATACGCTCATTGTTGAAACAAACTCCGAAATTTTTTTTGTTAATGGCTTATACATCATCCGTGAGCGAGATGCAAAAAATATATACCGAGGATTTAAATGTTATATATTTCATGATGAGGGAGATCCTCCTTATTACATATATGCATATAATTCACAGGACACAGTTGCCTATGTGATACACAATATGGTGGTATATGGAGAAAACAATTTCATAATTGACTATGCACATTTCAAAGATAGATGGTTCGACTTAAGTGGTGTTACAACTGGTGATGAGATTGGTCTGTTATGGAAAAGATTAGGTCTCTTCTTGAGGGAAAGAATCGTCTACAACCATATAGCTATTATCTATGATGATAGCATTAGGAAAAAAGACGGAGTCCCTTGTGACAGTAGATGCTATGATTTCGGAATTTCTCTTCTCCTTGATTTAAAAGACAACATAATAACCGATATTTATATATATCCGAAAGGTTATGGACAAGAACTATATTGTAAAGAGCCAGAAACCAGTTGGATTAAAACTTGGATTGAACTCTGAATAAGATATGACTCTCCGACGCTACATCCCATTCTGCTAATGCCACTCTCGAACGACTAGTAAGTGCGACATGCGGATAGCTCTTTTCATAGAATATAATTTAAGACAAAAATGACCAATAGACCCAAAAAGGAAATATGCTGTACGAAAAAACAATCAAAAAGAATAAGCATTTATTTATATTTATGAAAAGAATTTCCAGTATAATCCTATCTCTGCTTTTTTTATATTCCACAACAATAATGTTTGTAGAGATCACATACTCATTTTTGTCTATGAGTCCTAATACATCAATGAAGATTGTATTATATGAAATTTTAATCCCAAATTTGCTGGCGATATTAGCACAATCTTACTGTATTTATCTTTTATGGCGTAATAAATAATATCCATAAAGAACATTTATGACTTACCTACGCTACATCCTCATTCTGATAATGACACTCTCGCTGATGGAGATTGACATGAGCCTTACATATACGGCTGAACTAAATGAAGCTGGGCAAGCTATGTTGCTTGTCTATTCTGCTGGTGGAGCTTTGATGCAGAAATATGACTTTGGGTCTGGAAAT
>CACZRN010000001.1 GCA_902783625.1 uncultured Prevotellaceae bacterium | reverse complement strand
TGTATTTCGAAATGCGCATGACGAATCTTATCATTAAAAAAGGTGTGGTCAGAGGTGTTGTCGCAATATCCAATACCACAGGTGTCGAGCATGAGTTTCTTGGTCCGGTAATACTTGCCACAGGGCATAGTGCCCGCGATGTCTATCGCTATCTGCATCGCGAAGATATTGCCATCGAAGCAAAGGGTATAGCTGTCGGAGTGCGTTTGGAACATCCGTCAGCGCTAATAGATAAGATACAGTATCACAATGCTGAAGGCCGAGGGCACTATTTGCCAGCAGCGGAGTATTCGTTGGTCACTCAGGTAGATGGGCGTGGCGTGTATTCTTTCTGCATGTGTCCAGGTGGTTTTGTCATTCCTGCTGCAACAGGCAAAGAGCAGATTGTAGTTAATGGAATGAGTCCGAGCAACAGAGGCACAGAGTGGAGTAATTCAGGTATGGTTGTCGAGCTACGACCAGAGGATGTGCAAGGCGACAGTGTGCTCCGTGTGATGAAATATCAGGAACAACTCGAGAAGACTTGCTGGCTTCAGGGTAATATGCTGCAAACTGCACCTGCACAACGTATGGATGATTTTGTCCACAGTCGTTTGAGTCGCGATTTGTGTCGCTCAAGCTATGCCCCAGGACTTGTGAGTAGCGCTCTACACTCTTGGTTGCCTGAGTTTGTTAGCAGAAGATTACAATTGGGATTCCAATATTTCGGCCGTAACAAGCATGGATTCCTTACCAACGAGGCGCAGATCATTGGAGTGGAAACGCGCACATCGTCGCCGATTCGTATTGTAAGGGCAGCAGATACACTTCAGCATATACAGCTTGCTGGCCTCTTCCCCTGTGGCGAAGGTGCTGGCTATGCCGGTGGGATTGTATCGGCGGGTGTTGATGGAGAGCGATGTGCCGACATGTGTGCCGAATACTTAGGTAATTCATAGATTTTTTTACCCTTTTACCTTTACCTGATTCCTTTTGCATTAAGAGCTGCTATGTATCGAGCAGCGTTTTGCAGGTGTTCGGAATGCGTGCGGGCAAAGTTGTGCGTGCCGCTGAAATCTTCTTTTGCACACATATACAAGTAGTCGTGTTCTGGCATATTGAGCACAGCGTCGATACCAACAACTGATGCAACCTTTATAGGTCCCGGAGGTAATCCAATGTGGCGATATGTGTTGTATGGGCTGTCTGCCTGCAACATCTTTCCTCTAACTCTTCGTGCATTGTGTTGGCGCGAAGCATATTTCACTGTTGGATCTGCCTGTAGAGGCATGTGAAGGTTAAGACGATTGTAGTAAAGTCGTGCTATTGTTGGCTTCTCGGCATTGTTTGCTGTCTCCTCATCGACAATCGATGCAAGTGTCATCACCTGCTCGGGTGTAAGGTTTAATCGTTGTGCTTTTATAGTACGGTCTTCGTTCCAGAATCTCTTTTTTTCTGAGTTCATCCTGTTGAACAGACTTTCTATTGATGTATCCCAATACACCTCGTAGGTGTTTGGCACAAAGAGCGTTATGATGTTTGCACTGTCGAGATTGTATTTTTTTTGAATCTCTTCTTTCTTCAGCGTTTCAATTATCTTTGTGCTGTCAGCCATTATTTTTGCTCCCAAGTCGGCGGCAAGATCTTCTAATGTGCGCACTTCTCTTACCACAAGCTTCATCGGTGTTTGCTGTCCGTTGCGCATGGTTCTGAGCAGTGAAATAGCTCTTTCGCCTTTCTCTACTGCGTATCTTCCCGTACGCACATGTTCATCGTAGTGCATGTGTCGTGCCATGGTGCGGAACATCTGCACTCCGCGCATTGGTGCAATTTGCGATAGCTTGTGGTATACTGAATCGATGTTGTCGTTGTCATCGATGAGCAGATATTGCGTTTCCTCCCTGTTCGAGGCAGGCGCAAGTGCATAATAGAGTATAATAGACAAGAATATTACTAGGCATGTCGAAATGCCGGTGTAAAATGCTCGTGACTTCAGATTAATCTTCATTTTTTAATTCTTTTATTTGCATCAATTTATTAGTTCATCAGGCGATTTTATGATTCTCGTTGCTCCTGCCGCGACGAGTTGTTCAAGTGACTTAAATCCCCAAAGCACACTGATGCAACTGAGTCCGCTGTTTCGTGCTGTAAGAATATCTACGTCGCTGTCACCGATATATATACATGAGTTTTTTTCTGCTCCGATGAGCGAAATAGCCTTTTCAACCATGTCGGGCATCGGCTTGCTTCTTATGCATTCACTTTCTCCTACTACAACGTCAATTCTGTCGCCGAATATCTTCTCACAAAGCATTTGTGCTGCCGCTTGTATCTTGTTGCTTACCACAGCTATGCGTTTACCCCGTTGCTTCAATGCGTCAAGCAAGTCGATGATGCCATCGTAGGGTTTGGTGTTGTCGAGTCCGTGCTGCATATAGTATTCCTTGAAGTCTGTCAACACCTTTTCGTAATGCGATGCAAGCTGCTCTCTTGGCATTGCCCGTTCAATGAGTTTCCCAATGCCGTTTCCCACCATACCACGGACTTCCTCCTCAGTATGCTCAGGGAAGCCAGACATGCAAAGCGCATGATTGCAACAAATTGTAAGGTCGGTCAAGGTGTTAAGCAGTGTTCCGTCGAGATCGAAAATATAGCAGTCGTATTCATTCATGTTTGCAAAAATAGCTATATTTTTCCGAAAAAGGTTATATATAAACAATTTTAACAGCCTTTTCCATTTCAGTAAGCATATTCATCAGTTCAGCTTAAACGCTTTGTAAGTTCAACATAAGGGCTTGATAACCTCGAGATAAGTATTAGGTATGTTCAATATATCGCCTAGATATCAAAATAGCCGTGCGCTGACATAAAAAATCATTGCACGGCAACTATATAAATATGTGGCGGTTCAAAGGTCGAATCGGTTTATTCGTATCGCAGAGCTTCTATTGGGTCGAGACGTGCTGCTTTCTTAGCTGGATACCATCCGAAGAATACTCCCGTAAGTGTACATACTGCGAATGACATAACGATGGTCCACGGCTGGATGGATGTTGGCCAATGGGCAAGCGATGCAATCGACATCGAGGCTCCCACACCCAACAGTACACCGATTATTCCTCCAGTTATGCTCAGTAAGATGGCTTCAATAAGGAATTGTGTTAGGATGTCGATACCTCGTGCTCCCACACTCATACGGAGTCCAATCTCGCGTGTACGCTCTGTCACACTGACATACATAATGTTCATGATGCCAATACCTCCTACGATTAACGATATGCCTGCCACACACCCAAGCAGGACGGTGAGCATGGTGGTGGTGGAGTTCATCATGTTCGACAACTCTTCTTGTGAGCGGATGTTGAAGTCATCTTCGTCGGCTTCGCTTATTTCGGTCTGCTCTTTCAATTTGTGCGTACGTCGCAGAATGTCAGTAATCTGCTCCGTTGCCTTGTCGGTCATCCCTTCAGTGAGGGCAGAACAAATAATCTCGCCGAGATATGTTTGGGCAAGAATACGCTTCATCACTGTGGTATAAGGTGCGAGCACAAGATCATCCTGATCCATTCCCATCGAGTTGTATCCCTTTTTCTTTAAAAGTCCAACAACACGGAACGGTATAGATCCAAATCTTACAACTTTTCCTACTGCATGCGAGTCATCACCAAACAGGTTTTCAGCAACAGTGTGACCGATGATGCATACTTTCGATGCAGATTTGATGTCGGTGTCGGTAAACATTTCACCATCGCTGATTGACAGCTGCCTGATTTCGAGATAGTCTTGGTTGACACCATATACAGTCGACGGAGTGTTGTTGTTTCCGTAAATCCACTGACCGGCACTTGTCACCATCGGACTGATTGCTTTTATATAGTTACATTCGTTGCGAATAGCTTCATAGTCTGTTAGCTTAAGTGTTTCCATCGATGAGCGGTCTTGGCGCACACCGCCACGCATGTCTGATCCTGGCATGATCATTATCATGTTCGAACCCATTTCGGCAATATTCGACTGAATGCTCTGCTTAGTTCCCTGCCCAATGGCAAGCATCGTAATGACTGCTGCAATACCGATGATTATACCAAGTGCGGTAAGGAACGAGCGCATCTTGTTGGCAAGTATTGCTCGTATGGCTATTTTGAAAAGATTGGCGTAATTCATTTTGATGGTTTACTTTTACAAGTTTCTCGCGTTTGTTATTCATCAGAACTGACTGGCAGTGCCGCCAATCCTTCTTCTGCTGAAAGTATGTTGTCATTTTCCACATCACTGATCACCTTACCGTCGCGTAGCATGATAGTACGACTAGAGTAATTGGCTATGTCGGGATTGTGTGTAACGAAGATGATAGTGTGTCCCTCAGCGTGAAGCTTCTGGAAAAGCACTAGAATTTCAAACGAAGTTCGCGTATCGAGGTTCCCCGTTGCCTCGTCGGCAAGTATCACAGCAGGATTGTTTACCAACGCTCGTGCTATTGCCACTCGCTGCATTTGTCCGCCCGACATCTGATTGCTTTTGTGATAAAGTCGGTCGCCCAGTCCAACAGCTTGCAACGACTGAATAGCTGCGGCACGACGTTCGCTGGAACTTACATCCTTGTTATACATCAGCGGAAGTTCAACATTCTCGACGCTTGTAGTTTTAGGAAGAAGATTGTAATTCTGGAATATAAATCCTATCTTTCTATTTCTCAGCACAGCTCTTTGGCTTCTCGACATAGTGCGTACGGGTATACCATCGAGAAGATATTCGCCAGTCGTAGGTGTGTCGAGACATCCAAGCTGGTTGAGGAGTGTAGATTTCCCCGATCCCGACTTTCCCATGATAGTCACAAACTCGCCTTCGTATATCTTGAATGTCACGCCACGTAGGGCATGCACAGTCTCACTTCCAACAACGAAGTCGCGTTTTACGTTTTGCAGTTCTATTACAACTTTCCTGTTATCGTCTTTCTCCATCACAGAAATGTTTGGAAGTCAATTATTTTTTATTCTTTCCTCTTGGTCTTGGTCCGAAGAGACCGCCTTGTGGTTCATCTTCTTTTTCACCGTCAGGACTTATTACCACAACTTCGGTGATAATCTCTTGCCCTCGTTCCACACCTTTTATGATTTGAGTGTGTATACCATCAGTCATGCCAACGGTTACTGGGATGGCGGTAATGTTGTTATTGTCTATTTTCCATAGTTTCGTTTTTGCATTTGTATCTACGATTTTTCTTTTTCCGACGGTTTCTTTTGTCGGTGTGAAACGTAGAGCTTTTGATGACACGGCAACTACATCACGCATCTCAGCTGTATAGATTGTGACGTTTGCGGTCAGGCCTGGCTTAAGTTTCAAATCAGCATTTGGAGCGCTGATTACAACTTCGTAGGTAACCACATTGTTAGTGGTGGTGGCCTCTTGGCGCACTTGCTTGACGTCGCCATCGAAGACATCGTTGGGGTATGCATCGACAGTGAACGAAACCCTTTCACCTTCTCTAACTTCACCAATGTCGGCTTCGTCGATATTGGCAATTACCTGCATGTTCGTCAAGTCCTGTGCTATTGTGAAAAGTTCTGGCGTAGAGAAACTTGCGGCCACGGTCTGGCCTTCTTCAACAGTCTTCTTTAACACAATGCCATCGATAGGCGAGGTGATGGTTGCGTAGCCTAGATTGGTTTGTGCACGTTGGACCTCTTCTCTAGCAGATGCTATTTGTTGTTGTGCTTGCTTGTATGACAATTCTGCCGACTCGAACTCGTTACCGCTTACATATCCCTTTTGGTATAGGTTTTTGTAGCGGTTGTAGTTTGCCTGTTGGAAGTTCAGATTGCTCTGAACGCTACTGAGATTTGCTCTGGCTGTATTCAACTGGCTTATAAGGTTTGTCTTGTCGAGCTCGGCAATAACCTGACCTTTTTTCACAACACTGTTGTAATCAACATACAGCTTGCTCACGATGCCCGACACCTGTGTACCAACAGTAACAGAAATAACAGGTTCGATAGTTCCTGTGGCAGTGATGCTGTTCTGAATATTAGCAGTGCTGACTTTCTCTGTCTTAAAAGAAATTTCCTCTTTTTTCTTTTTGCCGTTTTTGGCAAGAATAATCAGTGCAAGTATTGCTATCGCTGCAATTATCCACCATTTTCTATTTATCTTCTTCATCGTATTTTAATTCTTTAGTGTTCCGTTTTTATAGAATTCAAGCATTTCAATATTCAAAATAGTAAGAAATTTACTCTGCAGCTCATTTTGTTGTGCAGATAGCAGTTTGTCGCGCCCAGTCATAAGTTCGACAATATTAATTATGCTTTCCTTATATTTACCGCTGAGCATATCGTAACTCTCCTGTGCGCTTTTCGTCACTTCCTTTGCAGCAATAAACTTGCTTTGGTTGTTTGTCGCCTGCAGCCAGTAGTTCTCAATTGTTGAGTGCAACTCTGTCTGTTTCTCTTCGAGTGAGAGAAGATACTGTTCTCTTTGTATTAAGGCCTTGTTTACAGCAGTTTTCGTTTTTCTTCCGTCAATAATTGGAATACTCAATGTGAGTCCTGCTCCGAGAGCAAAGTTGTTTTTCAGTTGTGTTCCCCATGCATTGCTGTTCATCGATGTGGTGTTGGTTCCGAATGTTGCGTTCAGACCTAATGTCGGGAGCCGCTGTGCTTTAGCCATCTTTATGCTGAGGTTGCTGCTTTCTATTCCCACTTTTGCGTTTTCAATCTCAGGGCGATTGTTTAGCGATGAGATATACACATCACTTATGGTAGGTATTGGCTGAAGTGCCATTTCATCAGTGGTTTCGGGTGTGACAACATCGAAATCTTCGTCGTCAACTATTTGAAGTAGTTGTTTAAGTTGGCGTTTGTATCCTCGGAGATTGCTTTGCGATTCCACGATAGAATACTCATCTTGTGCACGTTGTGACGTTAGTTGTGAAAGGTCAGCCTTGCTCATGAGTTTGTTCTCAACCATCGCTTTGCCGCGCTCTTCGTTGTAACGACTAGTCTCAAGATTTTTCTCGAAAACCTTTATCGCCTCTGTAGAATATACAATCTGCACGTATAATTGCAGTATCTGCTCTTGAATTGAGTTGGCTGTGATGGCCGAGTCGAGTTCTGCTTGTTGCTCTGTAAGCCTATTAAGTCTGACGGTATTCTTGTTGATTCCGCCATTCCAGACAGTCCAGTTTAGATTAACTCCATACGAGCCATTGTAATATACTTTGTCAACACTCGATACTACATATCCATTCTGCACCGACTCCTGACCGTTTTGTGGCCAAGGGCGGTAAGTGACATTATGTGATGTCGAACCATTTAGGGTGGGGAAGAGGTTTGCTTGACTTTGCAATATGTCTTCGGTTGCCGACATTCTTTGCAGACTTGTCTTCCTAAGCGATATGTTGTTTGCTATGGCATAGTCGATGCACTCGTTAAGTGTCCAACGTTTTGCCTCAGCTGTAGTGACGATACTCAGGAGGATGAAAATAATATACTTTCTCATTAAATGCTGATTAAATACAAAATGACTTTTCTTCTATTATGATACAATATTAAATAAATAGTTTAATTCGCTTTGTGCAGATTTATGCGTTATTAACATTCTGAATACAATCCTTTGCTTATGAAGTTTTCTGCTATTTATCCTTTTACCTTATCTCGTTGAAACGAGCGATATATTTTCCAAGTATATCGAATTCGATATTTACGATTGTCCCGACCTGTATATCACAGAAGTTTGTATTTTCCATTGTGTAAGGAATGATTGCTACCTTGAAGGTGTTGCGTGTCGGTTCGCATACGGTGAGCGATACACCGTTGACAGCAACCGATCCCTTGTCAACCGTGAAATATCCTTTTTTGACATCGTCGGTATTGCTGTCGTATTCGAATGTGAAATATGTTGAGCCGTCAGCATCTTTCGTATCTATACATCTGGCGGTAGTATCCACATGCCCTTGCACAATGTGCCCGTCGAGTCTGCCGTCCATCTTCATTGCACGTTCCAGATTTACCTTGTCGCCTACTTTCAGCAATCCGAGGTTTGAGCGATCCAGAGTCTCTTTCATCGCAGTGACAGAATACTTTCCGTCATGACAATCAATCACGGTTAGGCACACACCATTGTGTGAAACGCTTTCGTCAATATGCAGCTCATCCGTAAACGGGCATTCTAGTGTAAATGTAATATTTTCTCTGTCTTTCTCTATGGCAATAACGGTTGCCATCGCCTCTACTATTCCGGAAAACATATACGTAGGTGTTTAAAAGTGAAAAAAACGAGTCGGCGATGTGATGAAACTCCGAGAATAAATCATTGAGCGATCTCATTCATTTGTAATCCACCGGCTTAAAGCTTAGTCCCACACGTGAGATTTATGTGGCCCGCCATTGAAATGAGATTCACGTCTCGGTTTTTGTAGTTAATTGATGAGTATCCCAATCAAGCCGACTCGTATATTTTTATTGTGCAAAGTTAATGAAAGATGAGAGAAAAACAAAATAAAAATCGAAGAATTTTATTTTTATCCTGAGGTGCATCATAACTTCAACGAAGTTAAAGTTAGTGACGAGTTGTTGAGCGTAAGCGAACCAGCGGTCACTGTTTGAGGTCAAGAGACCGAAAGGGAAAGTAAAAAAGCTGAGAGAAAAATAAGATAAAGATAGAGTTATTTAACATGACATCGAGTTGTAAATCCACTCATAGATGCTTTGTATTGTCAATAAAGAGGCTCTTATCCTTCAATAAAGAGGCTTTTATGTCGCAATTAAGAGCCCCTTAACCGACGCTTAAGAGGCTCTTAACCGCAAACGACAAATATCCCTTTTGATATCAGAGAGTCGTTCTTGTTAAAAATGTCGAGTTATGTAACCTAAGTCACTAATACTAAATGAGATACTGATCGCTGATACTTTCGTTGTTAAGCATTCTGCGCATTGTCTCTGCAAACATGTCGGCAACTGATATTTGCTTTACCTTAGAGCACCCGAGCAGATATGGAATGGAGTCGGTGAAGACTATCTCGTCAATTTCGGAGTTTTCTACTCTTTCGGTAGCAGGACCGCTCATGACACAGTGCGTGGCACATGCTCTTACGCTTCTCGCTCCTTCTCGCTTCATTATGGTTGCCGCTGTAGTAATTGTTCCAGCGGTGTCTACCATGTCGTCGACCAAGATTACATTTTTATCTTTAACATCACCTATAATCTGAATGCTTTCCACAACGTTCGCACGTGCCCTTGTCTTGTTGCATAATACCAACGGGCAGCCGAGATATTTCGCATATGAGTTTGCTCTCTTCGAGCCGCCAACATCGGGTGAGGCAATTACAAGGTTCTCAAGATTAAGGCTTTGGATATATGGCAATAAAACTCCCGATGCATACAGATGGTCAACAGGCACATCGAAGAATCCTTGTATCTGATCGGCATGCAGATCCATAGTCATAACTCTGTCGATTCCTGCAACGCTCAGAAGGTCGGCAACCAACTTGGCTCCAATGCTTACACGCGGTTTGTCTTTCCTGTCTTGTCGTGCCCATCCGAAGTATGGCATCACTGCTATTATCGTTCGTGCCGATGCTCGTTTCGCGGCGTCAATCATCAGGAGAAGCTCCATTAAATTGTCTGAAGTGGGGAAGGTGCTCTGTACCAGAAAGACATCTCTGCCTCGGACAGACTCTTCATAGGAAACTGCGAATTCACCGTCGGAGAAACGTGTCACCAACAGATTGCCCAACGGACAACCCAAACTTTTACATATCTTCTCGGCAAGATATCTTGTTTTTGTACCCGAGAAAACTAAGAAGGAGCTTTTGTTTGCCATGTTTTTATTGTTTTTATCTTTTTACACTCAGTTGTATTATCCAATTGCTTTTCTTATCTTGGTGAAATGAGTGATTATTTCTTTAAAATCATTCTGGCTCTGAATGTTGAACAGATGCCATAGATCACCACATATAACCACTCCTCCAAATCCCAAGTCCTTGGCTATCTTTATATTATCAACCGACATTCCCCCCAATGCGTATACACGCTTTCCGATCAATCCTTGCTTTGCAGCTTCCTCAAGTTGCTTAAGGTTGAATGAAGATTTCTCGTCAGGGAATTCGATGCAGTCAAAAATATTTTTCAGGAAAATATAGTCGCATTTCTTCCTTAGCTGTTTAAGCATTTGCAAGTCGGAGCATGAGCGGCTCAACCTGCCTTTATACCATTCCGGCTTAGGATCGGTAGCATTGTCGATATGAATACCAGCAAGATCGTATTCATCCTTGAGGTAAAAATTGTCGTGTACGGTAATATATTTCCGATAATCTTCTGGCAGGAGCGTCAGCAATCGTTCAGAATACATTGGGGGCATTCCTGGCTTATAGAGATGAAGGTTATCCATCCCTTCGTCGAATAGAGTAGCGAGTATTTTGTCTTCCTCCACAAAAAATGTGGATTTAGTCATAATTACTAACTTCATACCGATTACTGACGTTTTATGACGCAAAATTATAATTTTTCCACGAAACAAACAACTAATATCATGATAAAAAAACTATCTTTGCAAAAAATATTTTTATTGATTGAGAATATGACACAAAATATTGAACATTGTTATGGCTGTCCTACTCCTATTTATATTATAGAAGAAGACTTGCTTCGTAGAAATCTTTCCCTTATAAAGAGTGTTGCTGACAGGGCATCGGTTGATATCATTTTGGCATTTAAGGCATTCGCATTGTGGAAGACTTTTCCCATTTTCCGCGAATATATCAAGTCAACTACAGCAAGTTCTCTGTTTGAGGCACGGTTGGCATTCGAAGAGTTCGGAAGCAAGGCTCACACCTATTCACCGGCATATAAGGAAGATGAGTTTGAGGAAATAGT
The DNA here is from genome assembly GCA_902783625.1 of uncultured Prevotellaceae bacterium. Taxonomy (GTDB): domain Bacteria; phylum Bacteroidota; class Bacteroidia; order Bacteroidales; family Bacteroidaceae; genus Prevotella. The sequence goes on along the minus strand of CACZRN010000001.1, from coordinate 7,564 downwards.
AAAGTGCTCGAGTCATATCACGTTCAATTCATTTTCTCAATATGAGCGTTTTGCTTTAAATGCCAAACGTTTAAACCCTGACATAAATATTGGTATAAGAATCAATCCAGAGCATTCTGAGGTTGAAACCGATCTTTACAATCCTTGTTCTCCAGGAACGCGTTTCGGGGTTACTGCCGACAAGATGCCTGAAGTGTTGCCACCGCTGATCGATGGGTTCCATTGCCATTGCCATTGCGAGAGCAGTGCAGAGGAGTTTCAACGTAGTCTTGATGTGATAGAGAAGAAATTCTCACGCTGGTTCCCGCAGCTAAAATGGATAAATTTCGGAGGTGGACACCTTATGACTCGCAAAGACTATAATGTTGATTTACTGATAAACATGCTTAACAAATTCCGTGCAAAGTATCCTTGGTTGAAAGTAATACTCGAACCGGGTAGCGCATTTGCATGGCAAACTGGATATTTGCTCGCTCATGTAGTTGACATCGTTGAAGACAAAGGAATAAAGACAGCCATACTTGATGTGAGTTTCACATGTCATATGCCTGATTGTCTTGAAATGCCTTACAAGCCAGTTGTCAGAGGTGCAGAGGTTTGCGAAGACAAAGCCGAAGGCAAGAACATCTATAGGTTAGGGGGTAATAGCTGTCTTTCAGGCGATTTTATCGGTTCGTGGCAATTTGACCATGAACTTAGTGTCGGTGAAGACATTATTCTTGAGGACATGATTCATTACACCACGGTGAAGACAACGATGTTCAATGGCATAACCCATCCCTCAATAGGACTACTGCATTCTAATGGCACACTCGAAATTCTCCGTAAATACACCTACGAAGATTATCGCGATAGAATGGATTGAGAATAATGAAACTGTTTTTTGAGTAAAAAACTTCAGATGCTTTTGGAGTTTTGCGAATTGTTTGTTATTTTTGCTGATGGAAATATTTGGGCGGGGTAGAGGTATGCTCAGCTTCAATGTGTTGGTATCGAGACATTCAATGTGTTGTTGTAATGAATATAACAGAATATAGACAGGGGCTTCACGAAAAGATTCTCGTCACGGCAATGACGGAGTTTAACAAGCATGGCATCTCGGCGGTAAAGATGGATGAGATCGCCCGTATGCTTTCTATTTCGAAGCGTACTCTCTATGAGATATATTCTAATAAGGAGGAATTGCTATTTGCTGGAGTAAAGCGCAATGAGGAGTATTTCCATCATCACATGATGGAGTATGCCGGCGAACATGACGTCATTGAGATAATCGTGGAGTTTTATATGCTTCAGATCCGTCGTTTATCGGAGATTACACCACAGTTTTTCATTGATATTGAGAAGTATAGACGTATTGTTGATTTTTTATCTGAAAAGCGTGAACAGCATAGGAAGAGTTCCGTATTGTTTTTCTCACAAGGAGTGACGGATGGCTATTTCCGCAAAGATGTTGACTTTGACTTAGTTAATCATCTTGGAAATGCAGTGATGGAATATGTTATGAGAGCAAAACTCTATGAAACATACTCCATCGACTATATTTTCCGAAACATTATTGTAATGTTTGTGCGTGGCATTTGCACGCAGAAAGGTATTGAAAAGATCGACAAGTTGCTCGACAGTATTTAGTGCCAAGGCTATAGTCTGTCAACACTTTTCACGCCTTTCACACCCTTCATCTTTTTTATCAATGCCTCGAGTCGCGACGTGTCTTCGAGTTGTACAACGATGTTACCGCAGAATAATCCGTCGTTTGAGTCTATGTTTATCGAGCGCATGGCGATTTTCTCTTCTTTCGAGATGATGCTTGTTATGTTGTTTACGATGCCGATATCGTCGTTACCAATGACTCGTAAGGTGGTGCTATACTGCGAGTTACCCTTTCCGCTCCATTTCGCTTTTACTATGCGGTAACCGAATCTTCGACGCAACTCGGGTGCATTGGGGCAGTCAATACGGTGAACTTTAATTCCTCCTCCTGATGTTACAAAGCCGAACACATTGTCGCCATAGATGGGATGACAGCATTTCGCCAGTGAATAGTCGATGCCTTTGAGGTCTTTACCGATTACGAGCACGTCGTCGCTAGCGTGTGTCATCTCCTCATCGGGATTCTCGTAGTTGAATTCCTCAGCCGATTGTTGCGGACGTGTTGCTGCCGTCTGCGTGCCATCACGGAATTCTATATATTTATCCACCACTGTGCTGGCGTCGAGTTTCTCCTCTGCAAGCTGTTTGTAGAAGTCGGAATTCTCCTTGAATCCCATCTTCTTGATGAGATTCGACATGATTCCTTCTTCCACTTCTATCTTGCGGTTTTTGAACTTTCGTTCAAGCATTTCTTTAGCTAACTGGCTCTCTTGCGTTTGTGTCTCTTTGAGCGCCAATCGTATCTTGCTTTTTGCTCGTGGCGACTTAACAATTTTCAGCCAGTCTTGCTTGGGCTTTTGGTTGTTGCTTGTGACTATTTCAACCTCGTCGCCAGAGTGGAGAACCTCTCTTAGCGGTACGTTCCGCCCATTGATTTTTCCTCCTATGCACTTGTTGCCAACGGCTGAATGGATGTGATAAGCGAAGTCGAGGATTGTCGCTCCTTTGGGGAATTTCAACAAATCGCCTCGCGGAGTGAAGACATACACCTCATCCTCGTAGAGCGATGTGCGGAACTGGTCGATAAGTTGTGCATCGTTACCTGCCTCGAGTGCACTCCGAATGTTTCCTAGCCACTCGTCGATTCCGCTTTCACCCTTAATGCCTTTATATCGCCAGTGTGCGGCCAATCCTCGTTCGGCAATCTCGTCCATTCGCTCAGTGCGTATCTGAACCTCAACCCACTTATTCTCAGGGCCTAACACCGTTATGTGCAGGCTTTCGTAGCCGTTGCTCTTTGGCACGCTGAGCCAGTCGCGCAGTCGTTTCGGGTTGGGCTGATACATGTCGGTGACGATAGAGTATGCCTGCCAGCATTGCATCTTTTCTTTCTCCAGTGGCGAGTCGATGATAATTCTAATGGCGAACAGATCGTAGATTCCCTCGAATCCACATTTCTGCTTTTTCATCTTCTGCCAGATGGAGTGTATGCTCTTCGTGCGCCCTTTCATGTGGAAACGCAGTCCTGCCTCCATGAGTTTCTTTTCGATAGGGCCGATGAACCGCTCGATATATTCGTCGCGTGAACGCTTTGTAGAGCTTAGTTTCTCGCGAATCATGTAGTAGGCATCGTGCTCAAGATACTTCAGGCTAAGGTCTTCGAGCTCGCTTTTTATGCGATAAAGTCCCAGCTTGTGTGCGAGTGGAGCGTAGAGATATCCCGCTTCCTCAGCCACTTCGCGTTTCTGGTCGTCGTCGGCAGAGTCTTTCATCTGTCGGAGAAGGCAAAGGCGGTCGGCAATCATAATGAGTATCACCCTCATGTCTTCCGCGAAAGAGATGAGCAGATTGCGGAAATTCTCGCTTTTCGCGCTTGCATTGCGGCGATAGAGTTCGCGTGTTTTTGTCAATCCATGTATGATCCTGATGATGTCGTTCGAGAAGTGATTCTTAAGGAAAGCCTCGTCGTACACATCGTGACTGATTGCCGAGAAGGCCAGAATCGCTTTCACGGCATCGCCTTTCAAGTCCATTTCCTCAACGGCAAGCAATGCCGTCTGGAACGCTATTACGATGGGATTGAATCCGAAGATGTCGCGCCCGGTGCTTCCACTCCTTATGGCCTGCTTCTGCATCTGCCAGAGTGTCTGCTCTTCTTCGCGGCTTATCTGGTTGCCCACCAGCGCCCGGAGCTTCAGTGCAAGCGCCCTAATCTCGGATATTTCTTCACGCGTTGTATTCATATCTGTCATTATTGTTTTGCAAAGATACGATTTTAAATCAACATCTCCAAATGTGTTTTTCGCTCTAAATTGTTTTTTTTATTTACGCTTTCCTAACAGATTGAATTCCAGAGTGTTATTAAAAGGCCTCTTTAATGGCGCATAAGAGCCTCTTATGTCGCGGTTAAGGGCCTCTTATATGGCGGTTAAGAGGCTCTTTATTCAGAGAAAAAAGCCTCTTTTATTTTCGTATTATAATAAATATGCTTATTTTTGCAGATTGTAAGTCATTACCTATTATAATCGTTATTAAATGTTCACACAACACGACATCGAACAGATTGGCAATCGTGGTATTGCCATCGAAGAAATCAACCGTCAGTTGGAGCATATCAAGAACGGATTTCCATATCTCCGTCTCGAGGCTGCTGCTTCTGTCGAAAACTGTATTATGGTGCCTACTGACGAAGAGGCACGCGTGTATAGAAACACATGGGGCGACTATCTCGATGAGGGACATCGCGTGGTGAAGTTCGTACCGGCAAGTGGTGCGGCGAGCAGAATGTTTAAGAATCTGTTCTCATTCATCTCTGCTGATTACGATGAGCCTACTACCGACTTTGAACGTGCATTCTTCGATGGCATTAAGCATTTTGCCTTCCGCGAGGCTTTGTGCGCAAAATGCCGTGATTTATATGGCAAGCGCATCATGCAACTGAAACAGGAGGGTAGGTATAAGGATATCGTCCGCGCCCTGCTCATGCCTGAAGGGCTTAACTACGGCAACCTGCCAAAGGGATTGCTTCAGTTTCATGAGTATGACAATGAAGTGCGCACACCAATGGAGGAGCATCTGGTGGAGGCAGCACTCTATGCGGCAAGCAACGGCGAGGCAAATGTGCATTTCACCGTGTCGCACGACCATATGCCGCTTTTCCGTGCGAAAGTTGAGCAAGTGATAAAAGAATACGAGAGCAGATACGGGATTTGTATCAACGCATCCTTCTCTGAACAGAAGCCCAGCACTGACACTATTGCCGGCAATGCTGATGGTACACCGTTCCGTCAGGAGGATGGCACGTTGCTTTTCCGCCCTGGTGGACATGGCTCGCTCATAGAGAATCTTGGTGAGATGGATGCTGATGTGGTGTTCATAAAAAATATCGACAACGTGGTGCCCGACCGTCTGAAAGCGCCTACAGTAGATAGTAAGAAGTTACTTGCGGGCATTCTCGTCAGTATTCAGCAACAGGCATTCGAATGTCTTGAATCGCTCGACGAAGGAAATACCACCATTGAGACTGTAGAAAATATTCTCGGATTTATCGCTAACGTGCTTCATGTCTCGATTCCAGAGGGACTTTCTGCTGCTTCGCTCGACGAGAAAATCTCGTTTGCGAAGCGTAAACTTAACCGCCCGATGCGTGTTTGCGGAGTAGTGAAAAATGTCGGAGAGCCAGGTGGAGGCCCATTCCTCGCATATGGTAGTGACGGAACAGTGCAGCCGCAGATACTCGAGTCGTCGCAGATTGATAAAAACAACGATGATTATGTGAATATGTTCAAGAACGGAACACACTTCAATCCTGTTGATCTAGTGTGTGCTATCCGCGATTACAAAGGTCAGCGCTTCAACTTGAGCGATTTCGTTGACGAACAGACAGGTTTCATCAGCGACAAGAGTGCTGCTGGTCGTGAGTTGAAGGCTCTTGAACGTCCTGGACTTTGGAACGGTGCTATGAGCGACTGGAATACCGTTTTCGTAGAGGTTCCACTCGATACATTCAACCCAGTGAAGACTGTTAATGACTTGCTTCGCCCTCAGCATCAGGGTAAAGTGGAAGAGTAGGGTGATTCTTCTAATTCTTTAGAAGGCATTAAATATAAAAAAGAGGGTGAGCATGTCTAATTTGCTCACCCTCTTTGGCTTTATTCTATAAGTCGACAACCGTAATGCCTGACCCTCCGAATTGCACATGTTCGTCGGCAAAAGCCCTTACGTTGGGCAGCGTGGCGAGGTATTGGCGAATGAGTTGCCGTAGTATCCCGTTGCCTTTGCCATGCAGTATCCTCACTCTCGACATACCCACAAGCGTGGCATCATCTATGAAATACTGCACAGCATTGAGCGTTTCGTCGCCTCTCATGCCTCGGACATCGAGATCTTGATGGAAATTTTTACGTCGCTCGTCGATGGTTTCGCGTGTCATACGACTTATTGTTGTGCTTGTTGTCGGTGCTTCCAGTGGCTTGTCGGAGTGAACTAGGCGCTCGAGTGGCATTCGTGTGCGCATGTCGCCAAAAACGACAACTGCCATCTTGCCGTCGATTTGTTCTAACCGTCCAATGGAGGTGAGTCCTTTTATTCTTACGGTGTCGCCGATGTTGAATGCAGGCTTCTCATCTTTTTTGGCAATGTTAGCAGAATTAGGTTTGCCGCCATCGGCAGCTGCTTGTTCCGCTTCGGCTCGTTTTCGCTCTTTTCTTTTTTGCTTGCGCTCTTTGCGTGCCTGAATCTGAGCCATTTTCTTTTCAATCATCTCGTCTGTGGCACGTGTGTCAATCTCACTTACCTCAGCGCGCAATGTGTTGAGTTCTTCGCGAATGCGCTTTGTCTCTTCTTTCTCTGCCTGGCTCTCTCTTATCTCGCGGATGGCATTCTCAATGCGTCGGTTTGTCTCGTTTAGCAATTCTTCAGCCTGTTCTTTTGCACGACGGAGTATCTCCTTGCGGCTATGCTCAATATCACTGAGGCTTGTCTCGTAGTGCTCTATGGTACGCTCAATATCTTTCTCGCGCTGGTGGATAGTCTGGCGTTTTCCTTCCCAGTAGCGTTTGTCGCGTACTATGTCCTGCAGATATTTGTCGCTCTGAATATATTCACTTCCGACAATCTCGCTTGCATCGGCAATAACCTCCTCGGGCAGCCCTGTCTTGCGGGCAATCTCGATGGCGAAGGAAGATCCAGGTCGCCCGATTGACAGCTGGAACAGCGGGCGCATCTCATGGCGGTCGTAGAGCATCGCGCCATTGACAATTCCTTGATGCTCTTCGGCAAAATGCTTGAGGTTCTGATAGTGGGTGGTGATGACTCCAAAGGCTTTTTTCTTCCAAAACTGTTTCATTACGGCTTCAGCAATAGCTCCACCTATCTGTGGCTCAGTGCCTGTACCGAATTCGTCGATGAGAAGGAGTGTATTCTCGTTGCCGTTGCGTATCATCTGCTTCATGTTCTGCAGGTGAGAAGAATATGTGCTCAGGTCGTCTTCAATGCTCTGTTCGTCGCCGATGTCTATCATAATGTTTTTGAAAATACCTGCTTTCGAGCGGTCGCCAATGCTCACGGAAAGTCCGCACTGAAGCATATATTGCAACAGTCCTACCGTTTTCAGACACACCGACTTTCCTCCAGCGTTAGGTCCTGAGATTACTATTATGCGTTGATCGGTTTTTAGCGTGATGTCGAGTGGCACAACGTGTTTGCCTTGCCGTTCGAGCGATGTGCGCAATAGGGGGTGGATGGCGCGGATGAAGTCGATCTGAGGTTCATCCGTCACTGTCGGTTCGAAAGCCTCCATCGCCTCAGCCATCATTGCTTTAGCGTGGATGAAATCGATATCTGAGAGGATATGGAACGAATAAATGATATCCTCCGCTTTTGGACGTATCTCGTTGGTAAGCTCGGTGAGTATTCTTATTATCTCCCTGCGCTCTTCGTTTTCGAGTTCGCGGATACGGTTGTTGGCCTCAAC